>DASYQW010000230.1 GCA_036005065.1 Candidatus Methylomirabilota bacterium
TCCAGGCCCTCAAGCGGGTCCTGGTCGGGACCCCCATCCCGACGACGCTCGCCAAGCACGAGCGGCTCAGCCGCGTCACCGGCCTGGCGATCTTCGCCTCCGACGCGCTCTCCTCGGTCGCGTACGCGACCGAGGAAATCCTTCTCATCCTCGTGCTGGCCGGGGCCGCCGCCCTCCATTATTCGGTCCCGATCGGGATCGGGATCGCCGCGCTGATCGCCATCGTGGTCAGCTCCTACCGCCAGACGATCCTCGCCTACCCCCAGGGCGGCGGCGCCTACATCGTCACCAAGGCCAACCTCGGGCGCTACCCGAGCCTGGTGGCGGGCGCCGCCTTGCTGATCGACTACGTCCTCACGGTCGCGGTGAGCGTGGCCGCCGGCATCGCGGCCATCACCTCGGCAGTCCCCGCCCTCTATCCCTTCCGGGTCGCGCTGTGCGTGGTGGGCGTCGTCGGGATCGCCGTCGCCAACCTCCGCGGCGTCCGGGAGTCCGGCCGGCTGTTCGCGGCCCCGACCTACCTGTTCGTGGCGACCTACGCCATGATGATCGCCTGGGGCGGCGTCCGGTGGCTCGCCGGCGGGCTCGGACCGGATCCGGCGGCCGCCGGCCCGGAGCTGCCGGGGGCTCAGGACCTGACGGTCTTCCTCGCGCTCCGCGCCTTCGCCTCCGGCTGCACGGCGTTGACCGGCATCGAGGCCGTCTCCGACGGCGTCCCGGCGTTCCAGCCGCCGGAAGCCCGGAACGCGCGGGCGGTGCTGGCCGCGCTCGGCGTGATCCTGGTGACGCTGTTCCTGGGGATCACCTTCCTGGCCAACGTCACGCAGCTGGTCCCGGTCGAGGGCGAGACGATCAACTCTCAGATCGCCCGCCGGGTGTTCGGGGAATCGCTCCTCTACTATCTCGTCCAGACCGTGACCACGCTGATCCTCGTGCTGGCCGCCAACACGAGCTTCGCCGATTTCCCGCGGCTGGCGTACTTCCTGGCCCGCGACCGCTTCATCCCGCGGCAGTTCGCGAACCGCGGGGACCGGCTGGCGTACTCGAACGGGATCCTCATCCTGACGTTCTTCAGCGCGATGCTGCTCGTCGTGTTCAAGGGAAGCACCCACGCCCTGATCCCGCTCTACGCCGTGGGCGTCTTCATCTCCTTCACCCTGTCCCAGTCGAGCATGGTGCGCTACTGGCTCCGCGAGCGCGGCCGCCGGTGGGTCCTCCGGATCGCCCTCAACGGCGCCGGCGCGGTGGCGACCGGCCTGGTCATGCTCGTCATCGGCACCACCAAGTTCACCCATGGCGCCTGGATCGTCATCCTGCTGATCCCGTGCATGGTCGCCATCTTTCTGGCGATCCACCGGCACTACGAGGAAGTGGCCCGGCAGCTCTCGATCGAGGGCGCTGAGCCCCGGCGGCCGCCCGGGGCCCACACCGTCCTGGTGCTGATCGGTGACGTGCACCGGGGGACGCTGCCCGCGCTGGAATACGCCCAGGCCCTCTCCCCGAACGCCCGCGCGGTCTACGTGGAGATCGATCCGGACTCCACGCGGCGGCTGGAGGACCGGTGGGGCAAGTGGGGAACCGGGATCCCGCTGGTCGTGCTCCGCTCCCCCTATCGGTCGGTGGTCGGCGCGTTCCTCGAGTACCTCGACCATCTCCAGCAGCAGGTACCGGATCACCTCATCACGATCATCCTCCCCGAGTTCGTGCCGGCCCGCTGGTGGCAGCATCTGCTGCACAACCAGACGGCCCTGCTCATCAAGGGGGCACTCCTCTTCCGGAAGGGGATCGTGGTGACCAACGTGCCCTATCATCTGGAACGATAGCTCCGGTGGCCATCCCCAGCGCTCGAGTGCTGGTCCTCTCCCACGCGCGGCGCCGTCGCCGCGGCGTCTTCGGGCCCTACCTCTATCTGCTCCCGTCGCTCGCCTTGCTGGCCGCCTTCACCTACCTTCCGCTGGGCCTGGCCGCCGCGCTCTCGTCGGTGCGCTGGAACGTGCTGACGCCCGAGCCGACGTTCGTGGGCCTCGACAACTACCGCACCCTGGTCGCCGATCCCCTCTTCTGGCTGGTGCTCCGGAACAACGTCCTGTACGCGGCGGGGACGATCCCGACGACGATGATCCTCGCGCTGGGGACGGCCCTCCTGGTGAATCAGCCGCTCGGGCGTGCCCGCGCCCTGTACCGGGTCGGCCTCTTCTATCCGACGATGATCCCGATGGTGGCGGCGGCCATGCTGTGGGTGTGGCTCTTCAATCCGGGCATCGGCCTGGTGAACCACTACCTCGGCCATCTCGGAGTCCCGCGGGTCGAGTGGCTCTACGACCGGTACTGGGCGCTGCCGGCCATCATCATCATGTCCATCTGGAAGCACTTTGGATACTTCATGCTCATCTTCCTGGCCGGCCTCCAGACGATTCCCGGTGAGCTCTACGAGGCGGCGGCGATCGAGGGCGCCTCGCCCTGGCGGCGGCTCGTCCACGTGACGCTGCCGCTGCTGGGGCCGGCCACGCTGTTCGTCTTCGTGGTGGCGATCATCTCGTCCTTCCAGGTCTTCGACCAGGTCTACGTCATGACCCAGGGGGGACCCGCCGACCAGACCAACGTCCTCATCTTCTACATCTGGCAGCACGCCTTCCGGTTCTGGGACCAGGGGATGGCGGCCACCCTGACGACGCTCTTCGTCCTCGGGCTCCTGCTGACGGTCGGCCTGGTCTTCCGCGGGCTCGGCCGCCGCGTCCACTACGAGGTCGAGTAGATGGGGACCCGGTGGCGGAGCCGGCGGCGCCGTGGACCCCTGGTGACCCACCTCACGCTGCTGAGCCTGACCGGGGTCACGGTGACGCCGTACCTGTGGCTGCTCTCGACGTCGCTCAAAGAGCGGACCGCGGTGTTCACTCCCGTTCCCCAGTGGCTGCCATGGCCCGTGAACCTCGGCAACTACGTGGAAGTCTTCCAGCGGGCGCCCTTCGGGCTGTACCTCGTGAACACCCTGGTCGTGGTGAGCGGAATCCTCGCCGTCCAGCTGGTGACCATCACGTTGGCTGCCTACGCGTTCGCGCGCCGACGCTTCCCGGGGCGCGAGCTCCTGTTCGGCGCCTTCCTCCTCCAGATGATGATCCCCATCCACGCGACGTTCGTGCCGAATTTCCTGACGCTGCGGGCGCTCGACCTGCTCAACACCCGGGTCGCCATGATGCTGCCCTTCTTCGCCTCGGGCTATGGGACCTTCCTCCTCCGGCAGACGTTTCGCGCGATCCCCCGCGATCTGGAGGAGGCGGCGGTGCTGGACGGCTGCGGCGGGCTGCGCTTCCTCTGGCACGTTCTGCTGCCGCTGGCCCGGCCGACCCTGGTCGCGTTCGGGCTCATCAGCCTGGTGAGCCACTGGAACGATTACCTGTGGCCGCTCATCGTGACCGATACCCCTGAGATCCGGACGCTCACCATCGGCCTCGGCATGTTCGTGCAGCAGGAATCGGGCGCCGACTGGACCCTGCTGATGGCCGCGACGGCGTTCGTCACCGCGCCGCTCATGGTGATCTTCCTGATATTCCAGCGGCGCTTCGTGGAGAGCTTCATGACGTCGGGTCTGAAGGGCTAGAGCTCAGTGCCTCGCGAAAGGAGAAGGCCATGCACACTCTCCGATGGGTTCTCGCCGCGCTCCTCCTGGCCGCCGCCGGTGGCGGGGGCGGTGTCGCGCTCGCCCAGGCTAAGCTGGTCCGCCTCACCTTCTACTATCCCGTGGGCGTGGCCGGTCCGCTCGCCAAGGTCATCGGTGACCTGACCGACCAGTTCAACAAGGCCCATCCCGGCCTCGAGGTCGTGCCGGTGTACTCCGGCGACTACGACCCGACCCTCCAGAAGGTGCAGACGGCGGTGATGGCGGGCAACCCCCCGGACGTCTTCATCGTGGAGATCTCCGAGCTCCACACGCTCCTGGCCATGAACGCCATCATTCCGCTGGACGAGTACGTGCGGCGCGCGGAAGGGGGCAAGTACTGGGAGGACTTCTTCCCGGCCTTCCGCGAGAACAGCGTGGTGGGTGGGAAGATCTGGTGGATCCCCTTCCAGCGCTCGACGCCCGTCCTCTATTGGAACAAGGAGGCCTTTCGGAGGGCCGGGCTCGACCCCGACAAGCCGCCCAAGACGTGGGATGAGCTCCGGGAGTACGCCAAGAAGCTCACCGTCCGGGACGGCACCGAGGTCAAGCAGTGGGGGGTCACGATCTCGGGCGGCTGGCACGACTGGCTGTTCGAGGCCTTCGTCCGCCAGAACGGCGGGTGGCTGATCAACCCGGAGGGGACCCGAGCCAACTTCAACTCGAAGGAGGCCGGCGAGGCCCTCGAGTTCTGGGTCGAGCTCTTGCACCAGGAGAAGGTCGGGCCGCCGCACTCCACCTGGGCCTCGACGCCGCCCGACTTCGTCGCCGGGCGCACCGCCCTGCTCTACCACTCGACGGGCATCCTCACGTTCCTCAAGAACTCGACCAAGTTCGATTTCGGCGTCGGCTTCATGCCGGCCAGGAAGTCATACGGGGCCGAGGTCGGCGGCGGCAACCTGGCCATCGCCCGGAAGATTCCCAGGGAGCGGCAGGAGGCCGCCTGGAAGTTCATCGAGTGGCTGACCTCCGCCGAGAATGCGGCGAAATGGAGCATCGCCTCCGGGTACGTCGCCACCCGGGTCTCCGCCTACGACCGACCGGAGCTGAGGGCCCACGTCGAGAAGAACCCCGAGTACCTGGTGGCCCGCGACCAGCTCAAGTACGCGTCGGCCAAGATGATGGCGCCGAATTACCAGAAGATCCGGGAGATCCTCAAGAAGCAGCTCGACGACGCGGTGGACGGCCGGGTGAGCCCCAAGGACGCCCTGGAGACGGTCCAGAAACAGGTCAGCAGCGTGATCAAGCGCTAGGTCATTTCGGGGGGGTCTCGGAAGCCCCGGCGGGGGCGCGGCGTCCGGTCAGCGGACTTCCCGCCAGGCGGCTTCGGCCTGGCCCAGCCAGAAGGGCATGCCGACAGCCCCGAGGAGCTCGACGGCGCGGCCCAGATGCTCCTTCGCGCCGGGGGCGTGTCCGACACGCAGGTAGAGCCGCCCGAGGCCGAGATGGCAGCAGGCGGCCAGCGGGCGCATCCCGCACTCGCCGGCCAGCCTCAGGGCCTCGCCGTACCGGGTCTCCGCCACCTGGACGTCCGGGCGGACCCGACAGCGTTCCACCTCGCCGAGGAGTCGGAGCGCCCCAGCCTCGTTCCCGCGCTCCGAGTGGGCCCGCGCCAGCTCGAGAGCCCGGCGGGCCAGCGTGTCGGCCGCGTCCAGATGGCCGCTCAGGAGCTGCGCCTCGCCGAGCATCGCGACTTCGCTGGAGTGCCGCACCATGTTGCCGGTCGCCGCCGTGCGGTCCACGGCCTCCTGGAGGAGCTCCACCCCCTCGGCGAGGCGGCCGGAGAGGGCATAGACGTAGCCGAGGCTGGAGGCGACGTTCGGGAACCAGGCCGGCAGGGTCCAGCGGCGGCACATCGCGAGACTGTGCTCGAGCGTCGCGACCGCGCGCTCCAGGTCGGCACGGTGCTGATAGAGGAAGCCGAGCGTATAGTGAGCGACGGTGAGCGACAGGGGCTGGTCGGTGGCGACCGCGACCTCGATCGCTTCCCGAGCCCGGATGCTCCCCTCCTCGAACTCGCCGAGCCGGGCCAGCGACCACGTGAGCCAGGCCCGGAAGAACATGGCGCCGGGCCCGGGGAGCCCGAACCGATGCTGCACGAGATCGCCTCGGAGGGAGGTCACCGTCCGGCGGAGGACGTCGGCAGCCCGCCGGAAGTCGCCCGACGCGTAGTAGGCCGAGCCCAGGTACGCGTTCGTCAGCACCTGCAGCTCCGGATCCTCGACCTCGATGGCCAGCGCCAGGGCGCGACGGCCGCACTCGATCGCCTGGTCGGGATGGCCCAGCAGGGACAGATCCCGCGCGACATACGCGCTGATCCAGGCGAGCCGACGGTGGTCACCCAGGGTGCGGGCGACGGCCTCGGTGACACGCAGCTGCTCCAGGTCGCGGGAGATCTCGCCCAGCGGCAGCAAGGCATTCCGCATTGCGAAGCTCAGCTCGACACGCTGCACGAGCCGCTCGCGGGTTTCGGGCAAGCGATCGAGGGCGGCCCGCGATTGCTCGAAGTGGGCGACCGCCTCGCGGTAGGCCGATCGCGCCGCCGCCCGGGACCCCGCCTGACGACCGTACAGCGCCGCCTTCTCCCAGACCTCGCCGCGCTGCGCGTGGTGGGCAAGACGATCGACCTGTTCGGTCAGCCGGTCGGCGTAGAGCCGCTCGATGGCCGCCACGATGCGGGCATGGATGGCCTTGCGGCGCTCGTGCAGGAGACCGCCGTAGGCGACCTCGTAGGTCAAGGCGTGCCTGAACGCGTACTCGGGCTCGGGGTAGAGGGTTCTCTCGTAGAGGAACTCGGCGTCCCGTAGCCGGGCCAGCCCGCCACGTAGGACGCTCTCGTCCTCGTCGACGACCGTTCGGATGAGGCCGAGCGGCGCCTCGCTGCCGATCGCCGAGGTGACCTGGAGCAGCCGCTTGTCCTCCGGTGGCAGGCGATCGATGCGCGCGGCCAGCATGGCCTGGACGGAGACCGGGACCTGGATCCGCTCGACGTCCCGGACCAGGCGGTACGCCCCCAGATCACCGGTCAGCACCCCGGTCTCTACGAGCGTCCGCACGCTCTCTTCGAGGAAGAACGGGTTCCCGGCCGACCGCTCGAGGAGCGTCGCCGGCAGCGTCCGCAGCGACGGATGATCGCCGAGGAGCGCGCGCACCAGCTCGGCGGCGCTCTCGGCCGGCAAGGGACCGACGCGCAGCGGGACGAACGAGGCCCGGCTCCCCCACCGGTGAGAAAGCTCGGGACGGTGGTTGACGAGGAGCAGCAGGCGCACCGTCTGTAGTTCGTCGATCAGCGCGTCCAGGAGCGCCTGCGTCTCGTGGTCGATCCAGTGCGCGTCCTCGACGACCAGCATGAGCGGCTGGTTCTGGCTCTCCCGGAGGAGCAGCCGCGTGATGGCGTCGTTCGTGTAGCGCCGGCGCTCGGGCGGCTCCATGGCCTGCCTGCGCGGGTCGCCGGCCGGCGACCCCAGCAGCGCCAGGAAGGCCGGCAAGGTCGGGACCAGGGCAGCGTCGAGAGCGCGGAGCCGGCCGGTCACCTTCTCGCGAACCGTGGCCGGATCGTCGCTCTCCTCCACGCGGAAGTAGCTCTTGAGCAGGGTGATGACCGGCAGGTACGGCGTGGCCCGGCCGTACGACGTGGCGGCCGTCTCGAGGAGAAGCCAGCCGCTCGCGCTGGGGGAGCGGGTGAACTCCCAGAACAGGCGAGACTTGCCGACCCCGGGCTCGCCGACGAGGGCGATGACCTGTCCGTGCCCGGCGACCGCGCGGTCCCGCGCCTGGCGGATCGCGTCGTACTCGGCGAGTCGGCCGACGAAGCGGCTGAGCCCACGGGCGGCGGCGACCTGGAACCGTAACCGGGCGGGCTCGGCGCCGACCAGCTCGAAGACTTCCACCGGGTCGGCCAGGCCCTTGATGGCGACGGGCCCCAGGGATCGGACGCGCAGATAGCCTTGCCCGAGGCGGACGGTCGCCCCCGCGCACAGCACCGCCCCGGCCTCGGCCATCTGCTCGAGCCGGGCAGCCAGATGCGTCGTCTCGCCGACCGCGGTGTAGTCCATGTTCAGGTCGGACGCGATCGTCCGCACCAAGACCTCGCCGGAGTTGATGCCGACGTGGATCTCGACCGGGGCCGGCGCCTCGGGCCCGACGGCCGGGCCCGACCGCAGGAGCTTCTCCTGCATGCGGAGCGCCGCATAGCAGGCGCGCAACGCGTGATCTTCGAGGGCCAGCGGCGCCCCGAAGAGCGCCATGATCCCGTCGCCGAGCACCTGATTCACGGTGCCCTCGTAGAAGTGCACCGCCTCCATCATCAGCTCGAGCACGGGGTCGAGCAGGCGCCGCGCCTCCTCGGGGTCACGCCCGGCCAGCAGCTCCATCGAGCCCTTGATGTCGGCGAACAGGACCGTGACCTGCTTGCGCTCGCCTTCCAGGGCGCTTCGGGAGATGAGGATCCGCTCGGCGAGATGGGCGGGGGTATAGGCGACCGGCGACGCGAACCGGGCCGGGAGCGCCGAGGAGACGACGCTCCGCGACGCCGGCGCCCCGCACTGGTCACAGAACCGGCCCTCGGCCTCGAGCCGCGCCCCGCAGGCGGGGCAGACGTCACCGAGGGCGTCGCCGCACTCGCGGCAGAAGTACGCGCCGACCCGGTTAGGGGCTCGGCACCTCGGGCACCTCATGCGGCGCTCCGTGTCTTGGCGGCCGGGCCGGCGATGCGATCCGCAGTCTCCGGAGGACCGGCCACCAGAGGCTCATGCCTTTCGAGCGCGGCGTCCGGCGTTCCCCGTGGCCGGCGCGCTCCCGGGCTTTCCCGGGAACTGGTACTTCAGGTTCTTGGACATGGTCATGGCCGCCATGCCGCGCTTGATGTTGAACAGCGGCGTGATCTTCATGTCGGCGACGGCTCCGCCGGCCATCACCGCCATGTAGAATGCGGCGGCACACGGGACGTCCGGGAACTGGATGATGGCGACGAGATCGAAGTCCCCCGCCAGGACGAAGTCCTTGCGGATGACGACGCCGCCGCACCCCGCGACCGCCGGCTTGACGGCTTCCAGACGGTCCTCCGGGGAATCGATGAGCTGCTTCCACGCGGCCGCCGTGTACCGGACCTGCACGAGAAACTCGGGCATCCCCGATTCTGACATGTTCCACCTCCTCGCGAATGGTTGGGGCGCTCAGCGACCGGGAGGGCCGGTCGAGCCTGGCTCGTCGGCGGGCAGGCGTGGCCGCTCACAGCGATGGACGGCTGTCCCCCCGAGAGCGCGTCGGGCCGCAGTCTATGATCGTGGCCCGGTAGTGTCAAGGCGGGCGGGCGGGCGGTGGGCGGGCGGGCGGGCGCCCGGCGCGCGCGAAACCAACCGGCGTGGCCCTAGACACCGGATGCTCCGCGCTGGGAACGGGCCTCGGCGCCACCCGCGCCTCCTCGAAAGCCATGCCTCGCGAATAATCCCGGCGAGGAGCCTGTCGGAGTAACCCGGGGCCGGCCACCGAGCGTATGGTGCGTCGAGGAGTGCTCCGAGCGGCGGCTTCGCCGCCGCCACGACGGGGCATCGGGGGGGTCTTCCGAGACCCCCCCGAAATGACCTAGCGGATCTCGATTCTCGGCCCCTGACTGGGCCGCGCCCACAGGGTCATCGGCAGGTTCCCTTCCGCGCTGCGAATGTCCCTCGCCAGGACGATCGCTTCCACCACCATCGGGGCAGGCGCTTGCGGAAAGGGACAGGCCAGGACGGCGGCGGTCACCGTGCAGGGCTCGGAGAGGGCGGAGCCACCACCCCCGCGCACCTCGACGCGGACGGGTCCGGGCAGCCGGACAGGGACGGAGAAGGCGATCTCCAGCGTCGAGCCGCGCCAGGCGACGCCCATGACGCGCGGTCGTTCCGGATAGGCTTGCAGACACCGGGCGCGGTAGGGGTGCCCGGTCAGCCAGCCGCAGTGGAAGTAGGGCGGTCCCTCGATCAATGCGGAGCCGTCAAAGGCGCCGACGGGCGGCGCGGCACCCGTATAGCGGCTCGGCCAGTCCTGCCAGGCCGGGATCCGGCCACCTTCGGCCCACTCGGCGTCCCCGATCGTGAAGTCCCAGCCGTCGACGTTCCGAAACGGTGGATCGACCCGCCGACCCTCGCGCTCCTGGCCCTCCTTCGGGGGCGCCCCAGGGTTCTGATTCTGGATGAGCTCCGGGAACTGCGGGTGGCTGATCCGGTCGTGGTCGAGCCAGGTGCCGGTGAAGGTGAACCGTGGGTCGACGAGGGGGACCGGCTGGGCCTCGCCCCCCTCGACGAGCCAGAAGCATCCGGGCACGCCCGGTTCGGGGCGACAGAACCGGATGGCGTTGTTCCAGTGGCGGAGGTCGCTGGTGCGGCCTCGGCCGGCTACCGGGCTCCTGAGGTACCAGCTGTTGTTGAAGACGTAGATCGGGCGTTCCGGCAGGCCGCGGGACTCCGCGAACTTGAGCACGGTGCCGTTCCGGTGACCCTGGCCCGGGCGCCCGGGCAGGTCGTCGAACCGCCCGAGATTGCCGAAGATGTAGAACTCTCCGCCCCGGACGTCGTCGAAGGCGAACCAGGCGTGGGCGTTCCAGATGCGGTTGTGGAAGACCCGCCAGTTGAAGGCCGTGCTCTCGGGCTCCACGGGGTTGTCCCGGACGAAGGAGAACCGGTTGGCGTAGACCTCGAAGTTCAGGTTGCCCTTGCCGTCCAGGTCGACCCGCTCCGGGGGTTCCGTATGCCTGGTGTACTCGGCCTTCACCCGGATTCCGTTGAATGCGTTCCAGATGTCATTGTGCCGGAAGACGACGCCGCCCGCGATGTTCCGCCCTCCGAACAACGCGCCGTTGAAGAACTCGAACTGCCGGCCGCTGCAGAAGGCCTCGTTGCACTCGCACTCCCAGTCGGCGCCGCAGGGGCACTTGCAGAGGTCGGGGTCGTTGGTGTTGTGGTGGCTGCATCGCCAGTCGATGCTCGTCCACATCAGCCCTTTCTGTTTTCCCCCGTCGCGGAGGCACTCCGCGTCGTCGACGAGGTACCCGCGGGGGCCGAAGCCGTCCGTCGCGTAGCCCGTGCAGTCCTGGATCCAGCGGTTGTGCTCGATGAGGAAGTGGTGGGACCGGGGTGTGGTGTCCTGGTCCGTCAGCGTGTCGCGAGCCACCACGACGTACGTCGAGCCGGTGACCTGCAGTCGGCGCACCGTGACGTACTCGGCGCCCTCCACGACCAGGAATGCCGGCCAACACCCCTGCACCGTGAGGTCCTCCACGACGATCCCCGACACGTTCTTCATCTGGATGCAGTTCGTGTCGTGGAAGCCCGGGATCACGAAGGTCCCGATGCGGCGCGACGGGAGCCGGCTGCCGCGGCGAAGGGTCGGAGAGATGTTGGGCGTCTTCTCGAAGTGGGTGCCGACCTTGGGTTGGCCGTCACCCTGCACGAGCGTCCCTCCGGACCCGCGGATCGTGATGGGCGCATCCGGCTTCGCCTTGACGTTCTCGAGGATCGGGATCACACCCCGGCCCCGGCTCACCATCGCATAGACGCCGGGATGAAGCTGCACGGTCCCGCCGGGCAGGCCCGTCTGGTTTCTCTCCTTGAGACACTGGAAGGCCAGGGAGAGCGTCGTGGTGTCGACGACATCGAGCACGAAGCCGGCTGGCAGCGGGTCCGGGCAGGTGAGCGCCCGGGCCTCGCTGGTGAACACGAGGGCCGCGAGCGCGGAGGCGAGTGGCGCGAGAACCAGAAGGCGGTAGGTCATCGTCCGGTTGGACACCAGGCACCTCCCGGCAGAGTCGGCTACCCCCGTCACGCGTCGGGGAAGAAGAGCGGATCGCGAGGGATGACGCCGACCGGGTCGCCCTCGGCCACCATGCGCGCGGTGGTCGCCGCGAACTCGTGAGCGCCCACGCGGATCCGGTATTCGAGGAATTCGCCCCGGTACACCCGCGCGACGATGCGACCGGGCACTCCGGCCCCCGCCGCCGTCAGTTCGACCTGGGCCGGGCGAAAGGCGAGCATCCCGCGCCCGGCGGCGCCGGGCGGCACCCGGCAGGCCAGCGGTGACGCCTCGGGGACTCCCGTCAGGCGCACGGCGCCCGAGCCCGCGACCTCCGCCGGGAGGAAGCCGACGTAGCCCATGAACTCGGCGACGAATCGGGTGGCCGGGGCGCCGTAGACGACCTCCGGCCGGTCCACCTGGTGGAGGAGGCCGGCCCCCATCACCGCCACCCGATCGGCCAGGGCCAGCGCCTCGTCCTGATCGTGGGTGACGTAGAGGATCGCGGCGCCGACCCGCCGCTGGATCGCCTTCAGCTCCACGCGCATGTCTTGCCGGAGGCGGGCGTCCAGGTTCGACAGCGGCTCGTCGAGGAGCAGCACCGCCGGCTCGCCGGCGAGGGCCCGCGCCAGGGCGACTCGCTGCTGCTGGCCCCCCGAGAGCTGGTGCGGATAGCGGTCGTCGAGCCCCTCGAGCCGGGTCAGCTCGAGGAGCGCGTGGACCCGCGCCTGCCGGCTCTCGGCCGGGATGCGCCGGAGCCGCAGCGGGTAGCCGACGTTCTCGGCGACGGTCATGTGGGGCCAGACGGCGAAGGACTGGAAGACCATCCCGATCCGCCGCGCTTCCGGCGGGACGAAGACCGCGCGGGCGGGCGCGGCGACGGTGGTGCCGCCGATGCGGATCTCGCCGGCCGAGGGCTGCTCGAAGCCGGCCACCATCCGGAGCGTCGTCGTCTTGCCGCAGCCCGAGGGACCGAGGACGGCGACGAAGGCGCCCGGCGGGACGGTGAGCGTGACGCCGCGCACGGCATGGGCGCCGCCGCGCCCATCGAAGCGCTTCTCGACGGCGTCGAGCTCGACGGCCGGCCCCTCAGGCGTCACGCGGCGCGGGCACGCCGGCCAGATACCGGCCGAGGACGTGGGCCCCCAGCGAGACCGCCACGATCACGGTCGCCAGGGCGGCGGAGAGGAGCACTTTCCCCTCCTCGTGGAGGTTGAACGCCATGACGCCGATCGTCTCGTTGCCGGCCGACCAGAGGATGACGGAGAGCGTGAGCTCGGTGAGAGCGGGCACGGCGGCCAGGACCCAGGCGGCCAGGAGGCCCGAGCGGAGGAGCGGGACGGTCACGTCGGCGAGACTCCGCCACAGCGAAGCCCCCGAGGCCCGGGCCGCTTCCTCGAGAGCCGGATGGAGCTGCAGGAGCGCGGCCGCCACCGGCCGGAGGGCCAGGGCGAGGAACCGCGCGACATAGGCGATCAGGATGATCCAGAGCGTGTTGTAGAGCTGGAGCCCGAACACGGGCCGGAGGAAGGCCAGCACGATGGCGAGGGCCAGGACCGTGCCCGGGACCGCGAAGGGAAGCGTGACGAGAGTCTCCAGGATCGTGCCACCGCGGAGGCGGACCCGCTGCTGGAGATAGGCGACGGCGAGCGCGAGGGCGACGCAGATCGTGGCCGCGGCCGCGGCCAGGACCAGACTGTTCCGGACCGCCCGCCACACCGCCGGGATCTGGAACAGGATCAGGCGGAAGTTCTCGAGCCCGAGGTTGTCGACCGTCAGCGGGCGCCCGTAGGCGCGCGTGAGCGCGGTCAGCACGACCGCTCCCAGGGGGAGGGCCGAGGTCAGCAGGACGAACACCGCCATGGCGGCGCCGAGCCAGCCTCGGGCGGCGCCGAGAGGGATGACGGGGGCCCGGCCCGGCCCGGTGATGAGCGCGAACCCCCGCCCGCGGAACCACCACCGCTGCAGGGCGAGCACGCCGCCGGCGACCAGGACGAGGAGCAGCGAGAGCGCGGCCGCGAGGTGGAGGTTGTAGGGCCGGTCGAAGTCGAGGACCGTCGCGTAGATCTTGGTGGCCAGCACGAAGTACCTGGCCGGGAAGCCCAGGATGGCCGGGGTGCCGAACTCGGCCATGGCCGAGAGGAACACGAGCGTCATGCCGGCGGCGATACCGGGGGCGACCAGGGGGACCGTGACGTCGCGCGCGGTTCGCCACGGGCTCGCGCCGGCGCTGCGCGCCGCCTCTTCGAGCGCCGGGTCGACTCGCTCGAGCCCGGCCAGCACGGTCAGGTAGGCGATCGGGTACTTGTAGAGAGTCATGGCGAACACGATACCGCCGCTGCCGTAGATCCAGACCACCGGGTCGGAGCTGCCGGACAGCGCCATCCACGCCTGATTCACGAGTCCGGTGGGGCCCAGCACGTAGAGCCAGGCCATGGCCCCGATGAAGGGCGGCACCAGATACGGCAGGATGAGGACGCCCTGGAAGACCGATCGCCCGGGCAGGTTCGTCCGGGCCACCAGGAAGGCCAGCACGGTGCCCAAGGCCCCGGCGAGCGCCGTGGTCCACGTGGCTACGTAGAGCGTGTTCCGGAGAACCCGCCAGGTGTCCGGGTCGGCCAGCACCAGCCACAGGTTGGCGGCGCTCGGGAGGCCGTCCCGGGAGAGCCCGTACCAGGTGAGGACGAGCGCGGGGTAGCATACCGCGCCCGCCAGGACGGCGGCCAGCGGCGCCAGCGGGAGGAGCGTGCTGGCGGGCGTGCCCCTCATGGTGCGGGCCGCGGGGAGCCGGGCATGGCCCCGGGACTCACTTGCTCTCGAAGATCTCCCGATACTTCCCCTTCAGCTCCTCCCGGTGGGCCGCGATGTAGGCTTCGTCGGTCGGGAGGATCTCCAGTTTCTCGGGCGGCATCCCCTGGGGTCCCTCGATGCCGGGCCGCACCGGGACGTAGCCTTGCTGGACGAACAGCCGCTGGCCGTCGGGCGTGAAGAGGTAGCGGACGAAGGCCTGAGCGCCCTGGACATTCTTGGCCCCCTGCAGGATGCCGATCGGCGTCGGGATCAGGATGGCGCCCTCGCGCGGCCAGATGTGGTCCACCGGCGAGCCCTTGGCCTTCATGTCGCGCAGGAAGAAGTCGACCACCGAAGCCAGGTGGAATTCCCCGGTCGCCAGCTTCTGGGCGACGGTCCCGTTCGATTGCTCGACGACGATTCCGTTTTCCCGCAGGCGGCGAAAGAACTCCCAGCCGAAGGCCGGATGGGGCACCAGGGTCCCCAGCGTCGAGAAGGCCGCGCCGGAGTAGAAGGGGCTCGCCATCCCGACCTTGCCCTTGACGCGTGGCTCGGCGAGGTCCTTCCAGGAGATCGGCCGCTCCTTCACGCGAAGGGTATTGTAGCCGACCGTGTTGAAGATGAGCCGAACCTCGTGGTAGCGCCCGCCGTCGTAGCGGAACTTGGCCGGCACCCGCTCCGCCTCCGGGGGCGTGTAGGACTGGAGCAAGCTCTTCCGGGCGAGCTGGGCGAAGAAGTCGATGTCGGCCATCCAGACGAGGTCCGCCTGGATGGCGCCGCCCTGCAGCTCGGCCTGGAGCTTCCCGATCACCACCTGCGTGCCCGACCGGTAGATGTTCAGGACGGTGCCGGGGTGGCGCTTCTCGAAGTCGGCCTTCATCTCGTTGACCTTGTCCTGCGACTCCGAGGTATAGAGCGTCACCGTCCCCTGGGCGGCGATCGGCCGCGGCGCGGCGAGGAGTGAAAGGAGCAGGAGCCCCAGATGGAAGACCATGCCTAGCCCCCTGGCCGAGCGCGGCGTCATTCGGCGTAGCGGCGCTCGAGTCGCTGGTAGTCGTCGAGGCCGACGAGGCGAAAGTAGTCGTCGAACGGCATGAGCCGATCGTGGATGGCCGCGGTGCTGCCGTCCCGGTGAAGCACCCGGAGGACGTCCGCCACCGCCTGGGCGGCCGCCCACAAGGCGTCCACGACCCACAGCCCCACCTTGTACCCCATGGCCTCGAGCTCCCGGCACGTGAAGAGCGGCGACTTCCCCGTCGTGAACATGTTGGCGACGAGGGGCACACCCGGAAGCGCCCGGGGCGCCGCCCGGAACTCCTCCGGGGTCTCGAGCGCCTCGAGAAAAATGCCGTCGGCGCCGGCCTTCACGTAGGCCTGGGCCCGGCGGATCGCCTCGTCGAAGCCGAGAGACCCCCGCGCGTCGGTCCGCGCGACGATCACCGTGCGCGGGTCCCGACGCGCCTCGAGGGCGGCCTCGAGCTTCTTCTGGTGCTCGGCCACCGGAACCACCGGCCGCGGCCCCGGGATGTGGCCACACTTCTTCGGCCAGACCTGGTCCTCCAGGACGATGGCCTGGGCACCGGCCGCCTCGTAGGCCTCGACCGTGCGCCGGACGTTGAGTGCGTTTCCGTAGCCGGTGTCGGCATCCGCCATCACCGGGATCGACACCGCGCCGGTGATGCTGCGCAGGTGGTCCACCATCTCGGTCATGGTCAGCTGGCCCACGTCGGGCCCACCCAGGCGGCTGGCGGCCACCAGGAAACCGCCGAGGCCGATGGTCCGGAAGCCGATGCGCTCGGCGATGCGCGCGGAGAGCGCGTCATAGACCGCGGGCATCACGAGACACCCGGGCTCGGCCAAGAGATCCCGGAAGCTCGCCACCGGCGACCGTGTCACAGGGCGCTCTCTGTGCTAGACTTTGAAACCGGCCGACACCTGCGGAGAATCGCGCGACCGGCGCTTTGATATTACAGAAAACGCGGCTCAAATCAAGGAACGGCCCGGGTATGTTCACGCTCCGGCCGGGCCCGCCCCTCGATTTCGCGCTCACGCTCCAGCGCTACGCGCTGTGGGGCGTGGACCCGGCCAACGTCTACCAGGAGGGCGTCTTGTACCGCGTCGCGCGGACCGGCGGGCGGCGCGTTCCGTTCCGCCTCGCGGCGGGCGGCTCGGCGGACTGCCCGCGCGTGACCGTGACCTTCGACGGTCCCGACACGCGTGAGACCCGCGCCGCCCTGCGGGCCGAGGCCAGCCGCCTCCTCGGCTCGACGGCGGACTTGCGCGGCTTCTACCGGCACGCCGGTCGGGACCCGGTGCTGGCGCCCCTGGTCCGGTCTTTCTACGGGCTCCGGCCGACGCTCGCCCCCGACCCCTTCGAGATGCTCGTGGGGGCCATTGCGGCGCAGCAGGTGAACCTGCCCTTCGCCTTCGCGACCCGGGCGCGGCTCGTGCAGCGGTTCGGAGAGCCCGTCGTGATGGACGGGGTCACCGTCTACGCCTTTCCGCCGGCCGCGACCCTGGCCGGGGCCGAGGTGGAGACGCTTCGGGCCATGCAGTTCTCGACGCGGAAGGCGGAGTACATCATCGGCCTCGCGCGGGCGGTGGCGGAGGGGGCGCTCGACCTCGCCGGCGTGGCCGGGGCGCCTGACGACGAGGTCATTGCCCGGCTCACCGCGGTCCGCGGACTCGGGCGCTGGACCGCCGAGTGGTTCCTGGCCCGCGGGCTCGGGCGTCCCGACGTCTGTCCCGCCGACGATCTGGGCGTCCGGCGGGCCTTCGAGGCGCTGTGCTTTCGCGGCCGGCCCTGTGACGCCGCGCGGGCGCGCCGGCACGCGCTCACCTGGCGCCCGTACCGGAGCCTGGCGGTTCACTACCTCCTGGCCGGGGCGCGGCTCGCCCGCGTCGGCGCCGTCCCCGCCTGACCGGAGGGGAACCCATGGCCCTCGCGCACCAGTGCGTGACGAATGTGGTGGGCGGGTCTGGGGGCGGAGCGCCGCCGCTCCCCACCAGGCTGAATTAATGGAGCCTCGGCGAAAGCCGCTCTTGCCGATGGTGGGACCGGATCCGTATGCCCCTCGGGACGTGCACCTCGTCGGTCGCTACGCGCTCGGGGTCGACTGGCAGAACAACCACTCGAGCATCTATCCCTTCGACTTTCTGCGCGCCGCCTGCCCGTGTCCCGGGTGTGAGGAGGCACGGGCGGCCGGCCCGTCGCCCTCTCCAGAAGAGCCACAGAGCTGGCCCGTCGAGGTCCGCAAGGAGGGGACGGGACTCCGGATCCGCTGGCAGGACGGCCACGAGACGGTCTTCGGCGGCCACGAGCTGCGCGATCTCTGTCGCTGCGCCACGTGTACCACGAGGCCCGCCTGATGGCCCGGGGTCAGGCACCCTCCTCGAGCCGAGCGCGGGAGGTGGCGGGGCTGTCCCCGCGGCCTCACGGCGCCGTGCTCTTCGGCGTCATGCTGGGGCTGTTCCTGGGGGCGATGGAGTCGACCGCAGTCGCCACGGCGATGCCGACCGTGATCGCGAGCCTCGGTGGCCTCAACATCTATTCGTGGGTCTTTTCCGGCTACATCCTGGCCGCCACCATTTCCATGCCGCTGTGGGGCAAGGCCGCCGACCTCTACGGCCGCCGGGCGACCTACCTCACGGGGCTCGGCATCTTTCTCGGCGGCTCTGTCCTCTCCGGCCTGGCGACCTCCATGACCGCGCTCATCGCCTTCCGGACGGTCCAGGGGCTCGGCGGCGGCGCCCTGCTGCCGCTCGGCTACACGATCATCGCCGATCTCTACGGGCTCGAGCGGCGGGCCAAGATGCAGGGGTACTTCTCGTCCACCTGGGCTGTGGCCTCGGTGGTGGGGCCGCTCATCGGCGGGTTCTTGACCGATCACCTCTCGTGGCGCTGGGTCTTCTTCGTGAACCTGCCGTTCGGGGTGCTCACGGCGCTGATCCTCGGGTGGGCGCTCCGCGGGCTCGACCGGCCGCCGGGCCGCGCCGCCGTCGATCTGCGCGGCGCGGCCCTCCTGACCGGCGGCATGGGGGCGCTGCTGGTGGTCCTCGTGGAGGGGGGGCGAAGCGCGGTGGGCCTCGAGTACGTCGGGCTGCTCGTGCTGGGCGCGGGACTGCTGGTGGGCTTCGTCCACTGGGAGCGGCGGGCCCCCGAGCCGCTCTTGCCACTCCGCCTCTTCGCGAACCGCATGTTCCGGGCGGCGGCCATCTCCGGCTTCCTGGCCGGCATGGCGATGTTCGGGACGATCTCCTTCATCCCGCTCTTCGTCCAGGGCGTGCTGGGGGGCACGGCCACCGAGGCCGGCACGGCGCTGACCCCCTTCGTGCTGGGCTGGGTCACCTTCTCCGTTCTCTCGGCCCGGCTCCTCCTCCGGGTGGGGTACCGGCGTCCCGTGATCGCCGGGATGATCTGCCTCGCGCTCGCGTTCCTGCTCATGAGCCACATGGGGCTGGGAACGTCCCGCTCGGTCACCGGACGCAACATGCTGCTGGCCGGGATGGGCATGGGGCTGATCATGGTGCCGCTGCTCATCGCCGTGCAGAACGCGGTGCCCAAGCGTGACCTCGGCGCCGCCACGTCGGCGACGACCTTCTTCCGCTCGATCGGGGGGGCGGTCGGGGTCGCCCTCATGGGCGCCGTGCTTTCGCACCAGATGGCGACGCAGCTCGTGCGCATGGGGACCGCCCCTGGCGGCCTCCCGCGGGAGCAACTCGAGAGTCTCATCGCGCATCCCGACGCAGTCGTGGATCCCACATTGCGTCTGACCCTGCCGCCGGCCGTGCTCCAGGCGTTCAGTCAGGCCCTGGCCAACGCCCTGCACGCGGTTTTTCTGGTCGGCTTTGGCATCGCGTGCCTGGCCCTCATCTCCGCGTTACTGGTGCCGGCGGGCCGGGCCCAGGACCTCGCACTCCAAGAGAACCGGGTACCCGGCTCGCCGTCGTGACGGGTCCCGCGCTCCGGAGATCCCATGGGGCGTTCGCCGCGCGCTGCTGACCTCGGCGTGAAGCAGGAGATTCCGATTCCCGCCCGCTCCGGCGTCGGGTTTCGGGTGGGCGCCGGCCAGTTCGTCCAGGTGCTCGACATCGCCGGGCGGCAGTGCGCCGATTTCTTCGCGTACACCGCCGCCGAGCCACGCGAGTACCTGTCGGCCGAACACACCCGGGTGGCCATCGACGGGCTGTTTCCGCGGATCGGCCAGTCGTTCCTGTCGAATCTGCGGCGCCCGATGCTGCAGTTCGAGGAGGACCGCTCGCCGGGCATCCACGACATGCTCTTCGCCGCCTGCGACCCGGCCCGCTACGCGCAGTACGGGGTGACGGACCATGCCTCCTGCGCCGACAACCTGCGCGCGGCGCTCCGTCGGCTCGGCGTGGAGGCCTGCCACGTCCCCCAGCCGGTCAACTTCTTCATGAACGTGGCGGTGCGCCCCGACGGTCGCTGCGAGTTCGGTCCGCCTCAGACGAACCCGGGCGACTACGTGCTTCTCAGGGCGTTCCACGACTGTCTGGTCGTGATCTCGGCGTGTCCCCAGGAGTGGAACCCGGCGGCGAACTATCATCCCTCGGACTTGCTCGCGCGGATTCTCGTGGCAGACTGAGCGATCATGGGATTCGTGAGCCCGGTCACGGCGGCCGAGATCGCCCGCGAGAAGGAGAAGGCCCGCCGCCTCCGGGCCAGCCCCTGGTGGAAGCGGCGTCTCGCGCGGGGGCGCTGCGAGTACTGCCGGGAGGCGGCCCGGGCCGGAGAGCTGACCATGGACCATCGGGTCCCGCTCGTGCGGGGCGGGCGCTCGACGAAGGGGAACGTGGTGGCGGCCTGCAAGGCGTGCAACACGGCCAAGAAGTACCTGCTCCCGATGGAGTGGGAGGAGTACCTCGCCCGCCTGGCGGAGGGCTCGGATGAGCCCGCGGCCTCGCCGCCCGAAAAACATTGGACAAGGGAGCCGGGCCGATCGTAGGATGTGGGACAAATCGGCCGGGGTGACACAGCCCCGCGACGTTCCGATCCCGGCGGTGGGGCCGGGCGGAGCGGGCCGAGCCCCGGGCCGGCAGTCGGCGGCCGGTTCTGGGTGGCGGGATCATGGGCCCGCGTGGTGCGTGCGCCGAGAAAGGAGGTGGTCCAGCCGTGAGTACAACCCCGGTGATCTGTGAGGTGGTGACCTCCTAGGTCGCGCGCACCCGGTTCGATCCGAGGGTGGCCCGCCTGGGGGGACCCCAGGCACCACCGGCCCCGAGGGTCCTGCACATTCACCTGTGGGGCGGCTCGCGCCTCTTCGGTGAGGTGGGCCGCAGACGCCCTCGGGGCTTCTTTTTTTCGGAGGGGGTGTCGGAACACCCCC
>DASYQW010000231.1 GCA_036005065.1 Candidatus Methylomirabilota bacterium
GCCCGCGCGTCGGCCACGGCGCGGTCGACGACCCGGGCCAGCGACCCTCCCCAGCGCGGACTTCCGGGGAGCGGCAGCAGATGGACCATCCCGATGAGAAGACGCGAGAGCCCGGGGAGCGGCTCGCGGCTCACGACCCGAGGTTCCTCGCCAGGTCGGTGCCCTCCTCTGCTGGACCGGTGATCGGCTGATCGGCACTGCGGGGCGCCAACCCGCTCGGCGTCGGTTGGACTCGGAGAGCGCCGTCGAGGCCCCCTCCGATGAGCCGACCACCGAGCGTCTGGTGCATCGAGGGGTGCTCCGAGCGGCGGCTTCGCCGCCGCCACGACGGGGGGGCATCGGGGGGGTCTTCCGAGACCCCCCCGAAATGACCTAGGCGGCCGCGTCCAGGCCCCGGCGGTAGGCCCGGCCGCGCTCGTACCCCCGGCGGAAGGCCGCGTCGCTGTAGGCCTCGGGGTAGCGCGTCCGGAGGTATTCTACGACGTCGTCGTACGGCCGGCCCTGCGTTTTGGGATCGAGGGCCGCCTCGAATCCGCGCCGGTAGCGGGCCTCGTCACGCTGGAAGTCGCCACCCTGGGTCGTGTAGTGCTCGGCTTCAGCCGACCGGAGGCCCACCCACCAGCGCTCGCGCGCCGCATCGAGGCTCTCGGCGCCCGTCTCCAGGAGGATGCGGCGCGCGGTGTCGGTCTGGTCCTCGTCGTCGGCGACGACGATGAGGACGGTGCGCCCTTGCCGCAGGGCATCCTCGTAGAGGAACAGCTCGTCCTTCGGCACCCCGCCCCCGAGCGACTCCTCGAGCGCGCCCCCGATGGCGGCGCCCCCGATGCCGAGGATGGCCCCGGCCAGGAGCCCGGCGGCGACGACGGGACCGACCCCCGGGACCATCGCGGTGCCGGCGATGACGAAGCCGGTGGCGGCGCCGGTGGCACCACCGACGATCCCGCCCACGGCAGTGCCCATGCCGGGCTGCTCGGTCTCCGCGGTGGGGGCGACGGCCTCGAGCTCACGGAGCGAGGTTCCCGGGCTCAGGAGGTTGAGGCGGTCGTCGGCGAACCCAGCCCGGCGGAGCTCGTCGGCGGCGATTCGGGCTTTCGCCATGCTCGTGAACAGCCCAACCGTGGTACGCATGAACCGTCTCCTTTTGTGTCGTCCGGACCGGGGGGCGCGCTCGGCGTCACCCGGCAGCAAGTCGCGTGCCGCCCGGCCTCAGGCGATTTCCGGCCCCCGCTCGGGCGGCGCCTTCCAAACGGAAGGCGCCGGCCGACGGCGGCTGCGCCTCGGGGCGGGTCAGGACCGGCAGGAGCTGGAGCACCTGATCGCGGGTCTCGGCGAGCGTCGGGGCGACCGCGTCGGCCCCGGCCGCGACCAGCATGGCTCGCCCCTCCTGGCCGGACCCGTTCCGGCCCCACCGGCCGATCAGGATCTGGGCATCGGGCACGACCATCCGGAGGCGCTTGATGAGGTACCGCGCGTGGGCCAGCCCCCCCGGCGGCAGCGCCGCGACGCAGATCATCGAGGGGCGCCTCTCGCGGGCGAGCGTGACCACTTCGGAGGCGAGCAGGGCCGGCGAGACCACCTCGACCTCGCAGCGCGCATCGGCCATGAGTCGCTGGAACATGATCAGGGCCAGCTCGTCCGCTTCGTCTCGGGCCGGGCAGCCGAGAATGCGCAGAGCCGGGAGGGCGTCCAGCGTGCCGGTGGCGCTCGCCGGACCGGGGCCGGCCACGGCCGGCTCGGGCCTGGCCGCCCCCAGGCTCTCCATGATTTCGCGTGTCGCCGTCAGGATCCACTGCTCGTCCTCGCTGGAGAGCGTGCCATGGGCGCGGTCCCGCTTGGCATACCTGAGGGCGGGCAGCAGGACGCCGTCGTAGACCTGGTTCGCCCCGTGGTGCCGGATGAAGTCCTCGACGATCAAGGCGGCCTCGTCCTGATCCATCGCCAGCAGACGCTGGTAATAACTCACATACGGCTCCAGCACCGGCTCGTCACCCATGAGCACGACGAAGAACTCCAGCCCGGGGACGTACTTGCCGAGGACGACCAGACACACGGTGAGCGGCGTCGCCAGGACGAGCCCGACGGGGCCCCACAGCCACGCCCAGAAGCCGATCGAGATGAGGAGCGCCACGTCGGAGACGCCGGTGCGGACGCCGTAGAAGATCGGCTCCACGACGAGAAAAATGAACGGCTCGAGCACGACGAAGAGGCCCGCCACCAGGAGCGGCTGCCACCAGCCCTCGAACGCGACGAGGCTCAGGCCGATGGGCAGCAGCGCCGCCAGCCAGGCGCCGAGGTATGGCACGAAGCGCAGGATAGCGGCCAGGAACCCGAAGAGGACCGCGTAGGGCAGCCCGATGAGGAAGAGGCCGGCGCCGACCGCCACGCCGAAGCTCCCGTTGATGATGGAGTAGGCGAGGAGGAACTGGCTGATGCGCTCCCCGGCCTCGTCGATCGCCTTGGTCGTGACCGGCAAGCGGCCGAACCCGATGAGGCGGATCAGCCGGTTGCGCAGCTCGACCTGCCGGATGAGCATGAAGATCGTAAGGGCGATCGCGAGGCCCGCGCTCACGAGCGGCTCCACCAGCGCCCCGAGTTGCCGGAGCATGGCCTGCCGGTCCGGCTGGACCACCACGGCGAGCGGCTCCTGCCGGGATTCGGGCCCGGCGGTCGGATCCTGCTTCTGGATCTCACCGAGCACCTCGTCGAGCAAGCGCTGGAACCGCTCGATGACGGTGCCTCGGCCCGCCTGCCGGAGGTCGGCGACCTTCTGCTTGATGTTTTCCCGGTAGAGCGGCAGCTCGCTCGCGAGGTTCTGCACCTGGGCGGTGATGATCCAGCCGACGCCGCCGAGCGCCGAGACCGCCATGGCCACGACCAGGAACACCGAGATGGTATTGCGGACTCCCCGTCGCTGCAAAGCGGTGACGACCGGGCTCAGGAGGAACGCGAGGAGGGTCGCGACCGCCACCGGGATCAGGACGGCCCGCGTCCAGTAGAGCGCCGCGACGACGAGGAGGATGCCCGCCAGGACGATCACCGGGCGCAGCTTGGGAAGGTCGCGGCTGGCCGCCTGGGTTCCGCGCTCGAGTCGGTGAAGATTCCGCACGGCTTCCTACCGCTCCATCACGTAGCAAGAAGCGTGCCGCAATCGGGCCGGAGCCGAGCCATGGCCGCGGACCCGACCCGCCGCCGGGTCGGGGCGGCGGAGCCCGGGACGTGCGAAAGTGTCCACGCGGTCATGCAGCATTTGCCGGGCCGGGCCCATCTCACTGAGGATGCCGAGACGCGGCGGGCCCCGGCCCGGCCCCGGCTCACACGGCGTAGCGACGCCGAACCGCCTCCATCACGCGGCGACGGGAGTCCGCCGGAGGGAGCGACATCTCCTCGAGCGTCGCGACCTCGGCGGCGAGTTCGGGATCCTTGATCACCTGGCCCATCCAGGCCGAGTACTCGCGGCCCCGCAGGTGATGGGCCCAGGTTGCCTCGTCCACGCCCTCCGCCAGCTCGCAGAAGCGCGTCAGGTTCGCGGCCCGAAGGCGGAGCTGTCCGGCCGGCCCGCGGAAGTAGAAGCTGCGTTCCGGCGGGAGCTCACCCTCGGCGTACTTCCGGATGTGGCGGCGGTGTGCGAGGCGCCGACGGGCGACCCGGAACCCCACGGCGCGTGGCGTCGGCTCGAGGAAGGCGAGGACGGCCTCTCCTTGATCCAGCCGGGCCGGGCCCACGGCCCCGCCCGACACTGCGCTCTCGCCCCGCAGCGTCCGGAGCGCGTTCGCGAATGTCTCGACGTCGGTGGCGGCCAGCACGTTGACCATCGGCCGCACCTCAGGCGACAGGTCGTCGGCGGAGAGCGCGATGAGGCACGTCGCCTCCCGCCCGGTGCGCACCCACTCGTCGGCCGAGGAGCCGTCAGCGGGGAAAACGTGCTGCGCCTCGTCGACGATGAGCCAGTGGGGCATCCCACTGGTGGCCCGGGTGGCGGCCACCGTCGCGAGGGCCTTGGTCGCGTAGCTCACCTTCTCGCTGCGCGACATCGCGCTCAGGTCGAGGACGAGGCTCGTCCGCGGATGGAGGAGGAGCTGGCCAAGATCGTCAGGCGCCGGCAGCGCTTGCTCGGCCTTGCCGCCGAGGGCCACGACGCCTTCGAGCTCGCGAAGCGTCTCGTAGTCCCCCTCGGGGTCGAGCAGACACACGGTCCGGCCGGCCTCCACTAGCCGCTCGACGAGCACACCGGTGAGGGTCGACTTGCCGCTCCCCGAGGGGCCGACGATGAGCAGATTGGTGGCGTGGGCGGGGATCGTCACCGGCGTCCCGTCCACGCGCTCGCCGAGCTGGAGGTGGTGCCGAGCGATCCGCGGCACGATCTCGACCAGATCCGCCAGCACGTGCTCCTCGACGAACTCGGCGACGCCCCGGCCGTTGGGCGCCCGGGTCACGTGGTCCGCGCGCTCGCGGATGGCAGGGATGGCGTCGGCCACGGCGACGGCGCACTCGCAGAGGGCCAGAAAGGCGTGGTCGTTCTCGGCATCCCCGATGCCGACCGTGTTGTGGGGCGAAAGCGACTCCGCGGAGAGCGCCGCGGCCAACCCGGTCCCTTTCGTGACGCCGCCGGGGAGGAGCATCATGGAGCCCTTGTTGAAGACGAGGGTCCGCTCGACCCCCGCCTCGCGGATGGCGGCGAGGGCCTCCTCCGCGTAGCGCTCGTGGCTCGCGATGATCGAGCTCCCGAAGTCGAACGCCACCCCATGCCGGCCGAGCGCCTCGACGAGCCGGGGCTCCGGGGGGTCGCCGAGCGTCCGCAGCTCGCGCCGGGCGGGGAAGTAGAGCACGGCCCCGTTCTCCGCGACCACCACGTCGAAGAGCCGGTCGGCCTCCGGGCAGACCCCCCGGAGGTCGAGAAGCATCCGGCCCGTCACGAGCATGAGCTTGCGACCGGTCTCGCGGACCCGATCCAGCACCGCTGCCGTCGCC
>DASYQW010000232.1 GCA_036005065.1 Candidatus Methylomirabilota bacterium
GTGATGGACAGCCTCGAATACGTTCGCATGCTCCGCCGCCGCTCGCGGGGTCAGTCGGACGCGGCCTTCCTGAAAGAGATCCGGGAGTGGCAGCGGTCCGAATCCTCGTAGATACCGATATCCTGATCGATTACTTCAACGCCGGTCACCAGAGCGGACTCCTCGACGATCGCCGAAACCGAGTCTACTACTCGGTCGTCACGCGCAAGGAGCTTCTCGCCGAGCGAGGGCTGAAGGCTGCCGAGCGTCGCGCGATCGAGGACGCTCTACGTCGATTCAGGCTGGTTCGCCTGGACCCGCCCATCACGGTCCGATACTCGGATCTCCGCCGCCACCACCGCCACCTCGAGAAGGAGGACGCGCTGATTGCCGCCACGGCACTCGTCGAGCGGCTTCCGCTCTTGACCCGCAATTGGCGGCACTTCCGCCAGATCGCCGGGCTGAGGCTCTATTCCGGCGAGCCCCGTTGAAGGCATCCCCCGCCTTGACCGCCCCGCGCGGGGGAGATAGGCTGGCCTCGCACGCCGATGCATCGCCTCCGCCAGGAATCCCATGGCCACGCATGACCCGCAGCTGATCCGCGTGGGGAAGCTCCAGGAGCTCCAGGCCCGGGGCTGTGTGGTGGTTTCGGCCGGCGCCCACGGCGTGGCGGTGTTCTGGCACGAGGGGCGAGCCTGGGCCGTGGACAACCGCTGCCCGCACATGGGGTTCCCGCTGAGCCGCGGGACGGTGCAGGACGGGCTGCTCACCTGCCACTGGCACCACGCCCGATTCGATCTCGCCTCCGGCGGAACGCTCGATCCGTTCGCGGGTGACGTGCGGGCGTACCCGGCCGTGGTCCGCGACGGGGAGGTGTTCGTCGAAGTCCGGGCCGACGACGGGGAGCGCCCGACCCACTGGTGGCGGCGGCTCGAGCAGGGACTCGAGGACCAGCTCTCGCTGGCCCTGGCCAAGGCCACGCTGGCGCTCCTCGGCGCGGGGGCGGATCCGCGCGAGATCGTCCGGGCCGGCGCGCGCTTCGGGGCCCGGTACCGCGCCGCCGGGTGGGGCCCCGGGCTGACGATCTTGACCGCGATGGCGAATCTCCTGCCCACCCTCGGGGCCGAGGAGCAGCCGCTGGCGCTCTTCCACGGGCTCCTCCGGGTGGCCGAGGATTGCGCCGGGCAGCCGCCGCGCTTCGGCCTGGATCCGCTGCCGGGCCGGGGTCTCCCGCTCCGGCGCCTCAAGGCCTGGTTCCGCCGGGCCGTGGAGGTACGGGATGCCGAGGGGGCCGAGCGGACGCTCCGGACCGCCATCGAATCGGGCGTCGCCCCCGCGGCGCTGGCCGACATCCTCTTCGTCGCCGTGACCGACCACTATTTCGTGGACGCCGGCCACCAGCTCGACTACCTCGCCAAGGCCTTCGAGCTGATGGATCACCTCGGCTGGGAGGAGGCGCCGGCCATCCTGCCGAGCCTCGTCGGCGGCCTGTGCCGGGCCGAGCGGAGCGAGGAGCGGAGCGCCTGGCGCCACCCCGTCGATCTCCCCGCGCTCCTCGAGCCGGCCTTCGGGGAGCTCGGCTCGCTCGCCGGGGATCCGGCCGCCGGCCGTCGGCTGGGGGCCGCCGAGCTCGACGCGCTCGTCGAGACCCTTCTCGGCGACGAGCCGCGGGACGCGGTCGCGGCCCTGCTGAGCGCCATGCGGCAGGGGACGGCGCTCGCCGAGCTCGGCCAGGCGATCGCCCACGCCGCGAGCCTCCGGATCGCCCGGTTCCCGACCAGCAACGAGTTCGGCGACTGGGACACCGTCCACAACACGGCGAGCTCCTGCAACGCCCTCCACCAGGCGCTCTGGCGCGCGCCCTCGCGCGAGCTCGCCCGCGGGCTCTTTCACGCCGCGATGCGGATCTATCTCGACCGCTTCCTCAACGTCCCGCCGGCCCGGCTCCCGGACGAGCTGCCGGCGGAGGACGTCGCCGACGCGCCCGGGGCGCTCCTGGAGCGGCTGGACCGCGAGCAGCAGGTGAACCCCGCCGGCCGGCTGGTCCACGCCCACCTCGCCGCCGGCCGCCCGGAGGCGCCGCTCCTCCAGAGCCTGGGTCGCGCCGTGTTGCGCGAGGACGCGGGCTTCCACGACTACCAGGCCCTCGAGGGCGGCCTCCGCCAGTACGCCGCCCTCGGGGCGCGCCATCCCGCGGCGGCCCGGCGGGCGCTCGTGGCGACGGCACGCTTCGTCGCCGCCCACTGCCCGACGCCCCGCGCGCTGGGGCAGACGTACCGCATCGCTCTGCGACTCCAGCGCGGCGAGGAGCTCTACCAGGCCGCCGAGTGACGAGCGATGCGCCTGGCTGCGCCGAACCGCTCACACGATTGATCGCTCCGCACAAAGGGGGATGACGCATGGCGTTTCGTTGGCTCGCCGTCGTGCTGCTGCTCGGTATCCTGGGCGGGGGACCGTCGCCCGCGCTCGCGCAAGGCTCGCAGATCCTGCGGGTCGCGACGGACACGAACCTGCCGTGGCTCGATCCCCACATGGGGACGGCCTTCACGCTGCGCGAGCTCTCGGCGCACGTCTTCGAGGGCCTGGTCACGATCGGCGAGGACTACGGGATCATCCCGCAGCTCGCCGAGAGCTGGGCGGTGAGCCCCGACGGCCTCGGCTACACATTCAAGCTCCGGTCGGGCATACGGTTCCACAACGGCAAGACCCTGACCGCCGAGGACGTCAAAGCCTCGGTCGAGCGGTTCACGCAGTTCGGCGCTCGGCGGGGCGACGTGGCCGTCATCCAGGCGGTGACGGTCGTCGACCCACTGACCGTGCGCATCACCCTCAAGGAGGCGCAGGGGTCGTTCATCGGCGCCCTGGCCAATCCGGTGGCCATCCTCGGGATCATGCCCAAGGAGATCGTGCAGGACGCCAAGGATCCCATCCGCCCCCCGAACCTCATCGGCACCGGGCCATTCCGCCTGGCCGAGTGGGTGCCCGATCGCCACATCGTCCTCCGCCGCTTCGATGACTACAGCCGCGACGCCCGCCTGGCAGCCTCCGGGCTCGGGGGCGATCGCAAGGCGCAGGTGGACGAGGTCCACATCATCTCGACCCTGGAGAGCGCCACGCGGTTCGCCGGCCTCGAGCGCGGTGACTTCGACTACGCGATGGCCCTGGCCCCCACGGCCTACGAGCGCCTGCGGGGCTCGGCCAGCCACGAGGCCATCGTCCTCAAGCCGTTCACCCAGGTCATCCTGCAGCTCAACGCGAACCGGCCGCCCTTCAATCACGTCAAGGCCCGCCAGGCCGTCTCCCGCGGCCTCGACATGGAGGCGGTCATACGGGCGGTGACGGGCAACCAGCCCGCGTTCTACCGGCTCCAGCCGAGCTTCTTCTTCCCGGAGCAGAGGGTCTGGCACAACACGGCCGGCCAGGAGCTCTACAACGTCAAGAACCTGGACCTCGCCCGCCGGCTCCTCAAGGAGTCCGGCTACGACGGGCGCCCCATCGTCCTGATCACCAATCGCGACATCGAATGGCTCTACCGAGCCGCGGTGCCGGTCAAGCCCCAGCTCGAGGCGATCGGGTTCAAGGTGGACCTGGTCGTCCGGGACTGGCCCGGCCAGATCGCCCAGCAGAAGGAGCTCGCCTTCGACATGGCCACCAACGGGGTCAGCACGCGCCCGGAGCCCTCCGGCTTCAACTATCTCCTCCGCTGCGGCGCGTCCTACGAGACCTACGGGTACTGCGATGCGGAGATGGACCGGGCGCTCCTGGCCGGCTTCCGCGAGCGCGAGCCGGCCAAGCGCGCCCAGGCCTATGCCCAGGTCCAGACGGTATTCTACGAGACCGTGCCGTTCGTGAAGGTAGCCGACATGTTCCAGCTCGACGGCGCCAGCAAGACGCTCAAGGGGTACCGGGTCTACTTTCTCCGGCGCTTCTGGAACGTGTCGAAGTGACGCCCGGGTGAGGCGCGCGCCCAGCCCCGCCTGAGGCCGGCGGCCGTGGGGCGATACATCGCGCGGCGGCTCATGCTCCTCGTCCCCGCCTGGCTCATCATGGGGGGCATCGCCTTCGCGCTCATCCGGCTGATCCCCGGCGATCCGGCGGCGGTGCTCCTCGGGATGGAGGCGACCCCTCAGGCCGTTGCGGAGCTGCGCGAGCGCATGGGCCTCGACCGGCCCCTCCCGATCCAGTTCGTCCTCTGGCTCCGGCGGGTCCTGGAAGGGGAGCTGGGACGGTCGTTCTTTCTGGGCCAGCCGGTGGTGGAGGCGATCCTGGGCCGGCTCCCCGTCACCCTGAGTCTGACCGCGGCGGCGCTCCTGGTGGCCCTGCTCCTCGGCCTCCCGATCGGGCTGCGGGCGGCCACGCGGCCCAACTCGCCCACCGACCTCACCGCGATGGCGCTGGCGGTGGTCGGATTGTCCGTCCCCGACTTCGCCATGGGACTCGGGCTGATCTTCTGCTTCGGCGTCGCGCTGGCGTGGTTTCCGATCAGCGGCTACGTGCCGATCGCGCAGAGCCCGACGGCCTGGAGCGCCCACCTGGCCATGCCGGCCCTGGCGCTGGGGATCCCGCAAGCCGCCCTCATCGCCCGCATCACGCGCGGCAGCATGCTCGAGACCCTCGGCACGGACTACGTGCGGACGGCCCGGGCCAAGGGACTCGGCGAGCCGGCGGTGGTGGGGCGCCACGCCTTCCGCAACACCCTGATCCACGTCCTCACCGTGGTCGGGAACGCGGCGGTGATCTTGCTGGGCGGCGCCTTCGTGGTGGAGACCGTCTTCAACCTGCCCGGCCTCGGCAACCTGGTCGTCATGGCGGTCAAACGGCGGGACTATCCACTCGTCCAGGGGTGCCTGCTGCTGATCTCCACGGTGGTGATCCTCGTCAACCTGGTGGTGGACGTCCTCTATGCGTACGTCGACCCCCGCATCCGCTATGCCTAGTCCTTCGGGGGGGTCTCGGAAGACCCCCCCGATTCCCCCCCTTCGGTTGCGGCGGCGGAGCCGCCGCTCGGATAGGCGCTTCGAGTCATGCCGAGCGAAGGCACAATAACCCGCGTACCCGAGCGCCCTCCGAGCCGGTTGCCGGCGGCGTCGCTGGGGGCCCGGCTCCGGCGACACCGGCTCGCGGTGGCGGGCGGGGCGGTGACGCTGGCGGCCGCCGTGCTGAGCCTGGTGCTTCCGCTGTTGGTCGCCGCCGATCCGACGGCCATCCACGTCGAGGACATCCTGGCGCCCCCCTCGGCTCGCCACTGGTTCGGCACCGACGACTTCGGCCGGGACCTGCTGGCCCGCGTGGTCCACGGCATCCGACTCTCCCTGCTGGTCGGCTTCTCCGTTCTGGTAGTGACCGCGCTCCTCGGCGGACTGTCGGGGCTGGTGGCGGGCTACTTCCCGCGGGCCGACGCGGTGATCATGCGCGTGATGGACGCGCTCATGGCATTTCCGGCGATCCTGCTCGCGCTCGCCGTCATGGCGATCGCCGGCCCGGCCACCCCGAACGTGATCGCTGCCCTCGGAGTGGCCTACGCGCCCCGCATGGCCCGGCTGGCGCGGGCCAGTGTCCTGGTCGTCCGGAGCCGGGAGTTCGTCGAGGCCGCCCGGGCGCTCGGCGCCGCGCCGCTGCGCATCCTGGGCCTCCACGTCACCCCGAACGCCCTCGCCCCCGTCATCGTGCAAGGGACCTTCACGTTCGCTTATGCGATCCTCGGCGAAGCCGCGCTCAGCTTCGTGGGGCTGGGAGCCGTGCCACCCACGCCCAGCCTGGGCAATATCCTGGCCGACGCCCGGGTCTTTCTGCGCGAGGCCCCGTGGATGATCCTGTTCCCGAGCGCGACCCTGACCGTGACCGTGCTCGGGCTGAACCTCCTGGGGGACGGGATTCGGGACGTCCTGGATCCCCGCCTGAAGATCTGAGGAGGCCGGCCTCAGCGGGCCGAAGGGAGCGAGGCGAGGTACGCGAGCACGACCTCGAGCGGGACCACGTCGCCCAGGTCGAGGTCGATGTCGAGCAGGTTCACCTCGTGCATGAGCTCGCAGCGCTCGCCCACCGCCTCCCGCGGGACGATGACGCGAAAGCTGTCGGTCGCGTCGCGGCAGGTGGCGTACACGCAGTGGCTGGTGCTCAGCCCCGCGACCACGAGAGTGTCGACGCCGAGGGCCGTGAGGCTCTCGTGGAGGTTCGTGGCCTTGAAGCAGGAGGCGTACTTCTTGAGGATGAGCTTCTCGGTCGGCCGCCGGTCGAGGCGCGGATCCAACTCGAACAGCCGCTCGTCGCCCGGCTTGACCGTGAGTAGGAGCTTCTTGTCGTGCGGGGACGGCGGATCGGCCGGATCGTAGGCGTAGCTGGTGAAGAAGACCGGGGTCTCGGCCGACCGGGCGGCCTCCAGGAGGCGACAGGTCGCCTCGACCACGCTGTCGACCGAGCTGGCCAGGGGCGAGCTCCGGGGTCGGGTCCACCACAGCGCGAGGTCGATCACCAGGAGCGCCGGCCGGCGGCCGAACCCCACCCGGCCACCCCAGCCGCGCGCCTGGTACGCCGCGCGCAGGGCGGTGAGGTGGGTCCGGAGCGGGCCCCGCAGCTCATCGGGAAGCCGCAGGTCGTCCGAGCCGAACGGGAGAGCCTCGACCCGATTCCGTGTCATGGCGGTCACTCCTTTCTCGCTGCCGGCGCGACGCGATGGTACCACGGGGATCCGGCACCTTGACGCGAGTCCCCCCGGAGGGTAGCGTCCCTCCATCGGAAGGGTCCGGGCGCGAGCGCAGGGCGGCCCGTGCGGGCCGGGAGGTCGTCGTGGAACAGATGATCCGATGGCTAGTGGGATCGGTCCTCACGATCGCGATCGGGGCCGGCCTGGCCGGGGTGGAGGCCGCGGCGGCCGACGTCACCTGGCGCCGGTTCGAGGGGCAGACGGTGCGCTTCCTGGGGGAGACGATCCCGGCCTCCCCGTTTCTGCGCGAGAAGATCCTGCCGGACTTCACGGCCAAGACCGGGATCAAGGTCGTCTACGAGGACTACATCCACCGGCAGCTCCGCCAGAAGATGGCGGTGGAGATGGCGGCGAAGTCCCCGAACCTGGACGTCTACATGACGCTCCCCATGGTGGTCGGGCGGGAGTACTGGAAGTCGGGATTCATCGAGCCGCTCGACCGGTTCCTGAAGGACCCGAGCCTGACGGCATCCGACTACGACTATGACGACCTGAGTCCGGCAGTCCGAGCGATCTGCGCGCGCTACTTCGAGGGGAAGACGGGCTGCGTCGCCTTCTCGCCGCAGACCCAGATCCTCTACTGGCGGAAGGACGTCTTCGCCCGGGCAGGCCTCCAGGGGCCGCCCCAGACCCTGGCCGAGATGGAGGCCGCGGCGGCCCGGATCATGGAGCTTCCGGACGGCCCGGAGGGAAAGGTCTATGGCATCATCCTGCGGGGCGCGGGGTACGATGCCGTGACCCAGCTCTCCTACTATCTCTATACCTTCGGCGGGACCTGGCAGGACGACAAGGGGCGGTGCCACCTCACCTCGGCCGAGGCGATCCAGGCGCTCGACTTCTACGGGCGGATGCTGCGGAAGTACGGGCCGCCCGGCGCGGTGAAGACCACCGACGTCGAGACCCAGTCGCTCTATGCCCAGGGCAAGACGGCGATGTACACCGACATCGCGACCCGGGCCGCCGTCTTCGAGGATCCGGCCCGCTCCAAGGTGGCCGGGAAGCTCGGCTACGCCAGGATCCCCGCCGGACCCAGCGGCAAGCGCCAGATGATGCTGCCCATCAACGGGCTCTTCATCTCGGCCTTCTCGGCCAGGAAGGACGCCGCCTGGCTCCTGATCCAGTACCTCACGAGCAAGGAGGTGACCCTCGCGCTCCACCTCCGGGGGAGCGCCTCGCCGCGCGTCTCGACCTGGGACTCGCCCGAGTACAAGAAGCAGGAGAAGCACCCCGACTGGACGGATGCCACCCTCTTCGGGATCCGGACCGGCCTCCCGCTCAACGTCCCGGACGTGATCGCGGCCAACGAGGCGCGGACGATCATCGGGCAAGCGATCCAGGCTTCCATCCTGGGCCAGGACGTGCGCCGGGCGGCCCAGCAGGCCTGCGAGGAGTGGAACGCGCTGCTCCGGAAGACGGGTGACCTGAAGGACTGACCCCGGGTCGCCGCGGTGAGCCGCCAGCTCGAACGGCCCGGGGCAAGGGCGCCGCGCCCGACCGGCGAGACCGCGGCCCCGGTGGCGGCCGTCCCGGGACCGGAGACCGGCTCCTGGTCCGGGGCCCTCGATCGCCGGCTTCCGCTCCTGTTCACGCTGCCGAGCCAGCTCACGTTTCTGCTGCTGCTCGGATTCCCGCTCGGCTACATGGTGTACGCGAGCCTCCACGAGTGGCCCATCTCCCCGATGCTCCCGGCGACCTTCCTCGGCGCCGGGAACTACCTGACCCTCCTCTCGAGCCCGCGGTTCTGGCACGCCCTCTGGGTCACCGTCTACTTCACGGCCCTGGCGGTGGGGGGCGAGCTGGTCTTCGGGGTCGCCATCGCGCTCCTCCTGCACCGGGAGTTCCGGGGCCGCGGGCTCGTCCGGACCGCCCTCCTCATGCCGATGGCCGCCACGCCGGTGGCGATGTCTCTCGTGTGGAACATGATGATGGAGCCCAGCCTCGGCATCCTGAACTATCTCGGGGGCTGGGTCGGTCTCCCGCCGCTCCTCTGGGCGTCCGACCCCGCCGGGGCGGTGCCGGCGCTGGCCCTGATCGACCTCTGGTTCTGGACGCCCTTCATCGCGCTGATCGTGGGCGCCGGTCTCCAGACGATCCCCGAGGAGGTCCTCGAGTCGGCCCGGCTCGACGGGGCGTCCGCCGTCTCGCTCGTCCGGCACGTCACCCTCCCCCTGGTCCGCCCGCACGTCGTGATGGCGCTGATCCTCCGGACGATCCCGGCGCTGAAGACCTTCGACCACATCTTCGTGGTGACGGGCGGCGGCCCGGCCCGGGCCAGCGAGACGCTGAACCTCTATACCTTCGTCGAGGGCTTCGAGTTCTTCCACATGGGCTACTCCTCGGCCCTGGCTGTAACCCTCATGCTGATCATCCTGGGGGTGAGCGCGGGGCTGGCCCGGCTGCGGGTGCGACAGTGGAGTTACTGACGCGCCGGATCGGCCGGCGGGCCGGGACGCTCGCCCACCGGGGCGCCGTCCTGCTCGTGGTCGGGTTCTTCGTGCTGCCGTTCTACATCATGCTCACCAATGCCCTGAAGCCCGAGGTCCACATCAACGCGTCGCCCCCCGTGTTCGTCTTCCGTCCGACCCTCGACCACTTCGTGGAGGTCTTCCGCCGGTATCCCTTCGTCAGCTACATGGTCAACAGCGCCGTGATCTCGGTCAGCGCCACTCTGTTCGGGTTCCTGATCGGCGTGCCGGCCGCCTACGCCATCGCCCGCTACGACCTCCGCCGGGTCCTGACGACGTTCCTGGCCGTCCGCATGATTCCCTACGTCAGCCTGCTCATTCCGTGGTACCTGATGGCCCAGCGGACGGAGACCGTGGACACCTACCCGCCGATGATCCTGACCCACCTGGTGTTCACGGTGCCCTACGCGGCGATGATCCTGGTCGGCTTCTTCGAGGACATCCCCCGGGCACTCGAGGAAGCGGCCTGGATCGACGGCTGCTCGCGGATGGGAGCGTTCGTGCGCATCGCCCTCCCGCTCACGCTCCCCGGGATCGTCGCCGCCGCGGTGATCGCCTTCACCTACTCGTGGAACAACTTCCTGTTCGCCCTGGTGCTGACCGGGGCCCGGACCAAGACGCTGCCGATCGCGGTGTACGGCTTCATGAGCTCCGATCATATGGACTGGGGCGGGCTCTCGGCCGCGGCCACGCTCATCACGGCGCCAGTCCTCGTCTTCGTGTTCTTCGTCCAGCGGCACCTGGTCCGCGGCCTGGTGGCCGGCGCCGTCAAGTGAGGCAGCGAACCCAACCTGGCCACTCGGGCAAGCCCGCCAAGCCTACGCGCGGCGGGGACGCCTGTGACGCCGCTCCGCGTCACGGACCGCGGGTCGATGTGGTATGGTAGCGGTCACGATGAAGCTTACCGTCGTCCTTGCCCCAGAGCCTGGTCACGGCTACTCGGTGATTTGCCCCGCCGTTCACGGCTGCGTTTCCCAAGGCAGGACCCTCGAGGAGGCCCTTGCCAACATCCGCGAGGCCATCCTCCTCTGTCTGGATGTGCGCCGAGAGGAGGGGCTTCCGCCAGTTGCCGAGACGCCTGAGATCATTGCCAGGGAAGTCCAGGAGTGCCTCCAGGATCGCGCGGCAGAGGGACTACCTATGACCATCGAGACCCGAGAGGTCGAACTGGAGGTCGAGGCCGTCGCCTGATGCCAGGGCTTCCCCGGATCTCCGGCCGGGAAGCCGTCGCCGCCTTCCAACGTGCAGGATTCCGCGTCAGCCGCCAACGCGCCAGCCACATCGTACTGACCAAGCCGGGTTACCCGGCGACGCTGTCGGTACCCGACCACCGCGAGCTCGCAGCGGGCACGCTGCGGGCCCTCATCCGCAAGGCCGGCCTCACCGTCGGGCGATTCGAAGAATTGCTCCACGAATGAGCAGGGTCTTCGTCACGCGGGGGACGGCCGGTCTTCCAGACGGTGAGCCGAGACTCTCGCCCGCTTACCCCAAGGGTTTTCCCGGTGAGGGGCGCCGCGTGGGCCCGGCGCGGATGAATGGGACGGCGCGAGACCCCGTCGGATACGGCAGGAGGAGCATCCATGGCATCACCCCATGTGCGCAACGCCCGCCGCCTTCTGCCGCTCGGTCTTCTCGTGGTCCTGGCCGCGGCCGGCCTTTCGGGCTGCATCGTCGTCCCCGCCGCCTATCCCCCGGCTCCCGTCTACGTCGCCCCTCCGCCGCCGGTCTATGTGGCTCCGCCGCCGGCCTACGTGTGGGGTGGCTGGGGCTGGCGCCACCGCTACCGCTACGGGTGGTGAGCCGGCGGCTGACCGTCGCCGGCCTGCTCGCGCACGGCTGACGGGCGAGCCATCGTTTCGTCGCCTGAACCGGGGTGGCGTCGCGGCGCCCGCGGAGAATCCTCGGCAAGATCCGTATTGACGGCTCCGTCCCTGCCAATGTAGGGAGGATCCGGACGATGCGACATCGCGCCATGCCCCACACACTCGCCA
>DASYQW010000233.1 GCA_036005065.1 Candidatus Methylomirabilota bacterium
GGGAAGATCGCCCTGGTGACCGGCGCCAGCCGGGGGATCGGACGCGAGGTCGCGCTGACGCTGGCCCGCGAGGGCGCGTCCGTCGGCATCAACCACTTCCCGGATCCCGAGCAGACGGCGCTGGCCCGCGAGGTCCTCGACCAGGTCCGACAGCTCGGCGCCAAGGCCGTCGCGCTCCCGGCCGACGTGAGCGACGCGGCGGCCGTAGGCGGCGCCGTGGCGACGTTGATCGCGGCGCTGGGCCGCATCGACGTGCTGGTGACGAACGCCGGGATCGTCCATCGCCGCCCTCTCGTCGACGTCACCGAGGCCGAGTGGGACCGGGTCATCGCCGTGAATCTCAAGGGCACGTTCAACGCCATCCAGGCGGTCCTCCCGCACCTGCTGCGCCAGCGAAGCGGGAAGATCGTGACGGTCGCCTCGGAGCTGGCCCTGGTCGGTCGGGCGGGGCTCGCCGCCTACGCGGCCTCCAAGGCCGGCGTGATCGGGCTCACGAAGTCGCTGGCCCGCGAGCTCGCCCCGCACGGGATCAACGTCAACGCGGTGGCGCCTGGCCCGACGGACACGGACATGCTGCGCTCGAACCCGGAGTTCCGGGACGAGAACCGGGCGAACATCCCGCTCGGCCGCTGGGGGCATCCCCGGGACATCGCGCTGACGGTCCTGTTCCTGGCGTCGGGCGAGAGCGACTATTACGCGGGCCAGGTCCTGAGCCCGAACGGCGGCGTGGTGATGTAGCTCAGACCTCGGAGTCGAGCAGGAAATCGAGGGTGGTGCCCAGGTGGACCTTGGTCACCGCGACCAGGTCCGCGACCGTGATGAACTCGTCGAGGGCCGCCATGTTGTTGGGGCGAGGGCCGAAGATGACCGTGGGGACCCCGCGCGGCCGGAAATAGCGCGCATCGGTGGCGGCGAACGTGATCGTCAGCCGGGGTTCCTGCCCGGTCGCCGCGGTGGCGTTGGCCCGCACGAGGCGGACGAGCGGATCCGCCGGCGACGTGTAGCTGGCGGTGAACAGCGGGGGCATCGGCTGGAAGCGCACGTCGTGGAGACCGGCGGCCGAGAGCCGTCGTTCGACCTCGCGCCGGACGTCCTCGGGCGTCACGCCGAACGGCAGGCGGCAGTCGATCTCGACCTCGCATCGGCGGGGCACGATGTTGACCTTGAGGCCGCCCCGGATGACCCCCGCCGTCATCGACGGGCGCCGGTAGAGCCACTGGCGGCCCCGGTCGTGCTCCGTGCGCCAGTAGGTCGCCATCGTCTCGAGGACGGGCCGGAGCTCCGCCGGCGGGTGGTCCTCGAGCTCGACGATCTTCCGCGCCTCCTGGAGCGCGGCTCCGATCCGGATGACCACGTCGTCGCCGGTGCCCAGCCCCCCGTGACGGGACGCGCCTTCGGCGACGAGCCGGAACTGACACTTGCCCTTCTCGCCGATCCGCACGCCGCCCGGCGACTCGGGCTCCCCGATCAGGCAGGCGTCGCCGGCGAGCTCCGGCCGGTTCTCGAGCAGCCAGCCGGTTCCCCACGCGCCACCGGCCTCCTCGTCCGCGACCAGCATGAGCGTCAGGGGGCCGCGCAGCGGGAGGCGGCGCTCGTGGAGCAGGAGGTAGGCGAAGAGCGAGGCCGTGAGTCCACCCCGCATGTCGGCGACCCCGCGACCGAGGATCTTGCCGTCTTCGATCCGCCCTCCGTAGGGCGGAAACGCCCACAGGGCCGCATCGTCGGCCGGGAAGTGATCCAGGTGCCCGTTGAGCACGAACCGGGGGTGGGTCCCGCGTCCCGGCTGGGTGCTCACCAGGCTCACGTGGGTGGGCCGCGGCTCGAACCGCTCGACCGGCAGCCCCGCGCGCTCGAGGAGCGCGCTGTAGTGAGCCGCGATGGGCCGGGTGTCTCCCGGCGGGTTCTCGGCCGGGACCCGGAGGCCGTCCGCGCACAACCGCGCCAGCTCGTCCTGACGGCGGTCGATCTCGGCCCAGAGCTCGCGCTTGAGCAGCGCCACGCGGTCGGCCA
>DASYQW010000234.1 GCA_036005065.1 Candidatus Methylomirabilota bacterium
TGCGCCGAGCCCTACTCGAGGGACGCGATGACGAACGCGAGGCGACCGTGGGCCGCGCGCAGGACGGCCTCGACGCGCTCGGGGCTGTCGGCCCGCGCGAAGATGAACCCGAGGTACCGCGAGCCCTCGGGGAGAGGGACCAGCTCCTGGCCCACGTGGGCCGTGATCACGACCTCCTCGATCCCGGGCACGGCTCGGGCCGCCGCCTGCCCCTCGACCGCTTCCAGCACGCCGCGGCCCGGGATCGGGATCATCATCACGCCCGCCGGCTGCCGCTCGCGCTCGAGCGAGGCGATGTCCAGCCGGAGGGCGTGGCGCAGGATGATCTCCTCCAGCGTGAGCCCGGTGCCGAAGCGGAGGGTCCGCGAGCAGAGGCCGCCGATCGACCGGGCGGCGATCTCGATGAGCCACGCCCGGGGCGGCGTCTCCTGGACCCGGAGCTCGGCGTGGATGGGTCCCTCGCGGAGCCCGAGCGCGCGCGCGGCCTCGGCCGCGGACGCCCCGACCGCCGCCTGGACGTCGGCCGGGAGGCGCGAGGGCGTCACGTAGATCGTCTCCTCGAAGAACGGCCCGTCGAGGGGATCGGGCTTGTCGAAGAGCGCCAGGACGTGGAGGCGGCCCTCGACGAGCAGCCCCTCCAGCGCCACCTCGCGGCCCGGCACGAAGCCCTCCACCAGGATCTGATCCGCCCCCTCGCCCAGCGCGGCGACGTCGGGGGTCTCCAGGATGGCCGCGATCCGCCGGAAGGCGGCGACGAACTCGGCTTCCGTGTCGGCGCGAATCACGCCGCGGCTGGCCGCCAGGATCGTGGGCTTCAGCACGCAGGGGTAGGCAACCCCGCGGGCCGCGGTCGCCGGGTCATCACCGAGGGTGAACAGCCGGTAGGGGGGACCGGCGACACCGGCCCGGCGGAGCGCCTCGCGCATGCGGTACTTGTTCCGGGCCGTGGCGACCGCGGGGACCGGGTTTGCCCGCAGCCCCAGGGCGTCGGCGATCGCGGCGCCCACGACCGTGGTGACGTCGTCCACCGGGACCACGGCGTCGAGCGGCCGCCGCCGGGCAAGCTCGGCCACGGTCCGAGCGGCCTTCTCGGGATCGGTGAAGTCGACGGTCAGGAGGTGGTCAGGAAACTCCGTCTCGAACGTGCTGGGCCGCTCCGAGGCCACGATCATCTCCACCCCGAGCCGGCCGGCGGCCTCGACGAAGTCCTCGGTCCGGTAGGTCGTGGTCGGAATGAGAAGGAGGAGTCGCTTCATGGGACACGCTCGCCCGGCGGGTCACCCCGCCGGGCCCGGTGTCGGAATCGCGGGGAGCCGAGAGCTAGGAGTGTGTCGGCGTAAAGCCGGCGCCGACCACCGAGCGCGTGGTGCATCGAGGAGTGCTCCGAGCGGCGGCTTCCTCGCCACCACGACGGGGGGGCATCGGGGGGGTCTTCCGAGACCCCCCCGAAATTATCTAGCCCTTGGAGGGCGAGTAGTACGGGTTGGTGCCGGACGCGTGGTCGGTCACGTCCAGGACCTCGGTGATCTCGGGGATCTCCTCGAAGATCATCCGCTCGATGCCGGCTTTCAGCGTGACGTCGGCCGCGCCGCACCCCTGACAGCCGCCGCTCATCCGCAGGTACACGGTGCTTTCCTTGACGTCGATCAGCTCGATGTACCCGCCGTGGCCCGCGACCGCCGGATTGATCGCGCTATCGAGCAGCTCCTGGACCCGCTCCTTGACCTCTGGCATGGTCGCCTCCTCTGAGTACCGCCATTGTACCGCGAATCGCCCGAGGGCGGGACCCCCCGGGGGCGCGGTGGCGTGGCGGCGGAGGCCTTGACTTGGGTGGCGCCGTGGCGCTTGATAGGGCGCATGAAATCCGCAGCCGGAGCGCGGCGGGGCGCCCCGAGTCCCGCATGACGGCCGCGCCACCGCGCTATCTGGCGGTCGTCCGGCGCGGGGAGACGGACGTCTACCGACTGCTCAAGCAGTACCTGGAGGCCCGCGGCATCGCCCACGTCGTGTGGGACCGCCGGACCGAGGAGCGGCGGCGTGCGAGTGACGCCGGGAGACCCGACCGCCGCCGGGGCGAGCGGCGCGGGCCGGCCCGGGGCGCGGGGGGCCACGCCCTCGGCTTCTTCATCGCGCGGCGGCCCGAGCCGGAGGCGTCCGTCGCGACGAAACCGGCCCGGCGGCGCGAGGCTCCGTCGCCCTGAGGGAGCCGCCCGAGCGCGCGCGGCCAGGCCGGGCGCGCGAGAGCCGATCAGGCGGCGGGCGGCTCCGTGGCCTCGGCGCGTTGCCGCCGAGGCATGCGGCCCCGGGCGAGCCGGAGCAGGACCAGCGAGCGGCCGGCCAGCTCGTAGCTCTCGCCGCCCCGCTGCCCCGGCTGTTCGCCGCGGGGATCGGCGGTCGCCGTGTCGACGACCGTCTCCCACCGCACGCCTTTCCGGTGGGCGGGCAGGACGAAGGGGACGGGCTCGTGGTGGGCGTTGAGCAGGATCAGGAACGTGTCGTCGACGATCCGCCGTCCCTCGGCATCGACCTCCTCGATCGCGTCCCCCGACATCCGGAGGCCGAGGCACCGCGTGTGGCTGTTCGTCCAGTCCTCCTCGGTCATCTCCCGCCCGTCGGGGCGGAACCAGGCGAGGTCCTTCACCTCCGAGCCCCGGATCCGGCGGCCGTAGAAGAACTGCCGGCGGCGCAGCACCGGATGCCGGCGGCGGAGGCGGCAGAGGCGCCGCACGAAGGCCAGGAGGTCGCGCCGCCCCCGGTCGAGGCTCCAGTCGAACCACGAGAGCTCGTTGTCCTGGCAGTAGGCGTTGTTGTTCCCCTGCTGGGTGCGCCCGATCTCGTCCCCCCCGCACAACATGGGCACGCCCTGGGAGAGGAGGAGGGTGGCCAGGAAGTTTCGCTTCTGGCGCTCGCGCAGGCTCAGGATCGCCGGATCGTCGGTCGGCCCTTCCGCGCCGCAGTTCCAGGAGAGGTTGTGGTCGGCGCCGTCCCGGTTCTCCTCGCCGTTGGCCTCGTTGTGCTTGTCGTTGTAGCTCACGAGGTCCTGGAGCGTGAACCCGTCGTGCGCCGTCACGAAGTTGATGCTCGCATAGGGCCGCCGGCCGCCGCGCCCGTAGAGGTCGCTGGAGCCGGTGAGGCGGTAGGCGAGCGAGCCCGCCTGTCCCTCGTCGCCCTTCCAGAAGGCGCGCACGGTGTCGCGGTAGACCCCGTTCCACTCGGCCCAGAGGACCGGGAAGTTCCCCACCTGGTAGCCGCCCTCGCCGAGGTCCCACGGCTCGGCGATCAGCTTCACCTGCGAGATGACCGGATCCTGCTGGATGATGTCGAAGAACGCCCCCAGCCGGTCCACGTCGTGAAGCTCCCGGGCCAGGGCGGCCGCCAGGTCGAAGCGGAAGCCGTCGACGTGCATCTCCTGGATCCAGTACCGGAGGCTGTCCATGATGAGCTGGAGCGTCCGGGGATGCGTCATGTTGAGGGTGTTGCCGCACCCCGTGTAGTCCATGTAGTGACGGCGGTCCTCGGGGACCAGCCGGTAGTAGGCGGCGTTGTCGATCCCCCGGAAGGCGAGCGTCGGCCCCAGGTGGCTCCCCTCCGCCGTGTGGTTATAGACGACGTCGAGGATCACCTCGATCCCGGCCTGGTGGAGGGTCTTGACCATCGTCTTGAATTCCACCACCTGCTCGCCCAGCGTGCCGTCCGACGCGTACCGCGGGTCGGGGGCGAAGAAGCCGAGGGAGTTGTAGCCCCAGTAGTTGGTCAGGCCCCGGTCCACCAGGTGCTTGTCGACGACGAACTGGTGGATCGGCAGGAGCTCGACGGCCGTGATCCCGAGCCCCCGGAGGTACTCGATGGCGGCCGGAGAGGCCAGGCCGGCATAGGTGCCCCGAAGCGCCTTGGGGACGTGGGGATGACGGGCGGTGAACCCCTTCACGTGGACCTCGTAGAGGATGCTGTCGTGAAGGGGGGTCCGGAGCGGGCGGTCCCCGCCCCAGGTGAAGGCGGAGTCGATCACCACGCACTTGGGGATCCCGGCCGCGCTGTCCCGGTCATCGGGCTGGAGGTCGGCCTCGGGATGGCCCACCGTGTAGCCGAACAGGGCGTCGCTCCACCGAAACGTGCTGTCGATGGCCCGGGCGTAAGGGTCGAGCAGCAGCTTGGCGGGGTTGAAGCGGTGGCCGGCGGCCGGCTCGTAGGGACCGTGGACGCGGTAGCCGTAGCGCTGGCCGGGGCGCGCCTCCGGCAGGTAGATGTGCCACACCTGATCGGTGCGCTCGGTGAGCGGGATCCGGACTTCGGCTTCTCCGCTGGGACCCTCGAAGAGGCAGAGCTCGACGCCGGTCGCGTTCTCCGAGAAGAGGGCGAAGTTCACGCCGGCGCCATCCCAGGTGGCGCCGAGGGGGTATGGGTGACCGGGTCGCGTGCGCATGGGTCCTCCGGTTTCCCCGCGTGCAATCCGAGTGCCGGTGTGCCGGCAGGGCTCTGGTAGAATCGAGGTGTCCATGTTGCCCGTACTCTGCCCCGGCTGCCGGAGCCCCGTCCCGTCTGACACCGTCAAGTGCCCGTGGTGCGGCCGGAACGTGAACCAGGGGCAGTGGGACGACGAATAGCCCCGCGCATTGACAATCCTGGCGCGCTGATGCGATCCTGCGCGCCGTGACGAGCCCCGCGCCCGCCGGTCCCTCGGGCGGGGACGGCCCCGCCACCCCGGCCGAGGCGCAGAGCTCGCCCCCCCTCCTCGACCTCTTCCGCCGGCGCCTGCGGGTCAAGGTCATCACCCTGATCGTCGCCGTTCTGATCGTCGGGTTCGGCGTCCTGGTGACGTTGAACATCCAGCGGGAAGCCCGGGCGCTGGTGGACCGCCACCAGGAGTCGGCGCGCCTGCTGGCCGGGTCCATCCTGGCCGCCATCGAGAACGGCATGCTGGAGGGGCGGCCGGACATCATCCGCCAGCTCGTCCAGGGCTTGCAAACCGAGCTCAAGGATGTCCGCCGGATCGATGTCTATCGCCGGAACGGCGTCGAGGCCTTCACCGACATGGAGACCGTCAACGAGGTGAACCGCATCGCCGGGCTCGAGCAGAGCCTGATCGACCGGATCGCCAAGATGCGCCGTGAGCCCGGGACGCGGATCAGCCACCCGCTCTTCACGCGCGCCGTCCAGACCATCGAACCCCAGGAGACCGAGGAGGGCCTCGACGGCGCCCGGGTTCTCACCCTCTTCCGGCCCCTCCGGAACCTCGACAAGTGCCAGGAGTGCCACGGCACCGACCACCAGGTGCGCGGGGTGGTCCGGGTCAGCCTGGGCCTCGACAAGCTGGAGGGGGAGCTGCGGGCGGCCCGGATGCGCCAGGTCACCGTGGCCGGCCTGACCATCCTCGGCGTCGCCGTCTGCCTGGTGGTCTCCATGGGCCGGCTGGTGCTGAAGCCCATCGCCCGGGTCAGCGCGGCCGCCCGCCGGATCGGCGCCGGCGACTTCGACACCCGCGTGGAGGCGCCCAGCACGGACGAGATCGGGGACCTCGGCCGCGTCATCAACGACATGGCCGGCCACCTCCGGACAGCCCGGGCCGAGCTCGAGGCCCGCAACGCCGAGCTGGCCACGGCGCTCCAGAACCTCAAGGAGTCGATGCAGAAGGTGGAGCTCCTGGAGCAGCTCAAGGGGGAGCTCGTCAAGTTCGTGCCGGAAGCGGTCACCCGGCTCCTCGAGCAGAACCCCGACGCCCGCGAGCTCGAGAAGCGCGAGGCCGACGTCTCCGTGCTCTTCCTCGACGTGGAAGGCTACACGCGCCTCTCGGAGCAGCTCCCCCCGCAGCGACTGAACCGGATGATCCAGGACTACTTCGGGAACTTCCTGGAGATCATTCGCGCCCATCACGGCGACGTCAACGAGACCGCCGGGGACGGCCTCATGGTGATCTTCCAGAGCGAGGGGAGCCCCACGCGCCACGCCCTCAACGCCGCCGGCACGGCCTTCGAGCTTTTGGCCCGGGTGGCCCAGCTCAACCAGGAGTTCGCCGGGATCTACCCGCCGGTCGCCATCCACGTCGGGATCAACAGCGGGCCGGCGCTGGTGGGAGCGACGAAGATCGACGCCGCCGGCGGCGGGCGGTGGACGTTCACCGCCACCGGACCGACGACCAACCTGGCCGCCCGCGTCGCCGGGCTCACCAAAGGGGGCGAGGTCAAGGTGGGGCCCGAGACGGCCGAGCGCATCAAGGGCCACTACGTGCTGGAGGACACCGGCGAGCACCAGCTCAAGAACGTCTCGCGCCCGGTCCGCGTCTACCGGCTGGTCCCGGCCGGCGTCTACACGTCCGTCCAGATCTGACGGGTCCCGTGTTTCGGCTCCGTGAAAGCGTGATATAAAGGTCCCAAAGGAGACCTGAATATCCCCGAGATCTGGATGTCACACTCCGCGACGGCGAGGCGGCACACTGTTTGGGTTCCTCGGGACGCAAGGACGTACGAGCCCAGAACGCAGCGGTGCTCGTGGTTATGACCCAAACCATCGAGCCTGAGCTGGGACTCGGCCGCCCTTATCCCGGGGCGGCCTTTCGTTCCCGATTAGCAAAGCGCTTAGGCAAACGTCCAGAACCTAAGGAAGCTCACTTCGCGGGCGCCACAACAATAAGATGAATACGTCACCATCAGTTCTGCCCTCGTTCAGCCGTCCTCCCGTAATAGAAGTGGTCTGCGGTGTACAGTTCGACCGCCTCTCGTCCTTCAAGGCCGTACACTTTGGCGAGTTCCTCCAGCGCGTACGTCACGCATATCCGCACACTGAAGATCACCCACCTCTAGCTGAAGTCTTCGATGACCGTCCGGGCACCGACCGGCCCTCACTCTTGGAGATGGATATCCCGTTTTCTCGCGTGTTCTACATTGATCCAAGCGGCAACTTCCTACTACAGCTCCAGCCCACAAGGTTCCTGGCAAATTGGCGCAGAATGAATGATAGTGATGAATACCCTCGGTTTACTGCCGCGTATGACCGTTTCCTCAACGGATGGGATGACTTCGTTCGTTTTTGCAAGACTAATGGCCTCGGTACGCCGCAAGTGAACCAGTACGAATTGACGTACATCAATCACGTCGCTGAAGCGGTTGAAGCATACCCTGTGGGAATCCAGCACATTTTGCCGATCGTCTCCTGGCGATCCGCCCAGTCTATTCACTTCCTGCCCCCACCCCGTGGCCTCTCTTTGAAGGTTCAGTTCGCATTACCGGATGACAAGGGATCTCTTCACGTCACCGTAAACCACGGTGAGCGGCGGCGCGACAAGGAGCGTGTCTTACTCCTCGATCTCACAGCCAGAGGACCGGGTCTCAAGGACTGGTCTGACATGAACGTTTGGTTTCAGACGGCGCACGAATGGATTGTTCGTGGCTTCACGGATCTCACGGCAGGCATCGCGCACGATAGATGGGGAAGGCAGCAGTGAAGACCGAGCCCCTTCTTAGCGGTACATCGACCAGCGGCGAAATCAAGTCTCAATCGCAATCTCAATTCTCGATGATTGATAGTTCGACAACAGGAGCCCGGGCAGTCATGCTAGGTCCAACCATCCTGGTTTCAACCGGTAGGCGGTGGCGTCCCGACATCGCAGCTGCTACTATGACTGCTCTGACGGCCCTCACGCCGATCGGCGAAATCTTTGTCCCCGGCCGGAGACACGCTTACGAGATCGCCAACGCTTACGTGCTGTTTGTAGACGATAGCGAGCGTGCCGAGGACGACTATTATCTTCCCACCATCATGCCGATACAGGTTAACTGGAACCGTTTTCGGATCCATCCGCGGCGTCCATTTCGTTGGCTGCCTCAACCACCGCCCTTCGTGGACTCGGCCGATCTATCTGAGGACGACGGCGACGAGTGAGCGACTACCCTTGGTATGAAGAGGTACCCTGTGATTCTGCGATAACACAAGGAGACATCATCGAGCGCTGCCCAGTTTTGGGGTTTGGTGAGATGCCAAATTTGGCCGAACTTGCGGCGACCGGCGATCTACAGCAACTCGTAGAGGCTCTCGAGGATTCTGTGGACGGCATCTATGCTCGAACTATCGTCATGAGTCAGGCCTGTGATCTTGAGAATGAGAAAGTTACGAATGTGATACTATGCCCGATCCACCCGGAGGATGCGCTTCGCCCGGAATGGGAACGTGACATGACTGCAGCTAACCAGAAACCAACGGACAAGGCCTGGAAGAGCTTTCTGAAAAACCTTCGCGATGGGCGGGTTTGGAACCTGGCCCTTCTCGAGGGCAGGCCAGCCGCAGATGCGGTGACTCCTTCAGTCCCTCGCCAGGTCGTTGATTTTCAACTCATTTACACATTGCCGCGCACCTTCCTGACAGTCGTTGCCGGGCTGAACCCCGGCACCCGCCTTAGACTTCTGCCACCGTATCGGGAGCACCTCTCACAGGCCTTCGCCCGATATTTCATGCGTGTCGGCTTGCCTGAAGACATCAAAATCGAGTAATCCCACATTCCATTCGATCCGGCGAGGGCTCGCGCCGGCGAGCCTGAGCCTTTCTTCGCTTTGATTTTGTGCTCACCGTGTGAGGCGCGCGGCCACCGTCCGCAGGTCCTCGATGAAGCGCTCGGTCTCGGTCCGGCGGGTCGCCTCGTCGGGCGCCCGGAGGAGCGACGAGGGGTGAACGGTCGCCGTCACCAGCGGGCCGAGCGGCGAGGGGACGAACGCCCCGCGCTGGCGGGTCACCTTGAAGGTCTTCCCCAGCAGCGCCTGGGCGGCGGTGGCGCCCAGGCAGACGATGACCTTCGGCCGGACCAGCGCGATCTCGGTCTCGAGCCACGGCCGGCAGGCGGCGATCTCGGCAGCGTTCGGCTTCTGGTGGATGCGGCGCTTTCCCCGGGGCTCCCACTTGAAGTGCTTGACGGCGTTGGTCACGTAGACCCGGGCGCGGTCGATCCCGGCCGCCTCCAGGGCGCGGTCGAGGAGCCGTCCGGCCGGCCCGACGAAGGGCTTCCCGGCAAGGTCCTCCTGGTCTCCCGGCTGCTCCCCGACCAGCATGAGGTCGGCCTTGGCGTGGCCTTCGCCGAAGACCGTCTGGGTCCCGCGACGCCAGAGGTCGCAGGCGCGGCACCCCCGGGCCGCCTCCCGGACGCGCGGGAGCGTCGGGCGCTCGGGGATGAGCGCCGCCGCCGTCCGGGGCTCCCGGGCCGGCGGCGTCACCCCGTGCGCGCCTCGGTGGGGCTGCCCGCCTTCACGAGGCCCTCCAGGATCTCCTGATCCGCGGTGTCCACCGAGGTGATCCGGATCCGCACGAGCCCCGAGCCCGCCGGCGCCTCGGCGGCGAGCACCTTGCCGTAGAGATCGCCCGAGTCCTGCGCGAGCGCCGGGAAGCGGAGCCGCAGGCGCACGTTGGTGAGCGGCGGCAGCGGGGTCTCGAGCCGCGCCTCGAGCCGCCCCCGCCCGAGCCGCGTCACCTCGCCCGCGATCGGATCGGGGCGGACGGCCTTGCCCTCGATCACCCAGCACCGGAGGGGCAGGGCGGCGGGAACGTCGGAGCCGCCCTCCGCCGTGACCTCGGGCAGGCGGCGGGGATACTGCCCTCCGATGGCCCGCAGCTCGTAGAGGAGCAGCGGCTCCCCGAGCCCCTTCATCTCGACGGGCATCGGCGGGGCGACCTCCGCCAGGTCGCGAACCCGTGCGTAGGTGGACGGGCTCAGGAGCACCTGGCCCCCGACCGTGCAGGCCTCCACCCGGGCGGCCAGGTTGACCACGCTCCCCACGACGCCGTACTTGGTCCGCTTCTCGGAGCCGATGTTGCCGACGACGGCTTCGCCCGTGTTGAGCCCGATCCCCATCTCGAGCCGCGGGAGGCCGCGCGCGACGTGGCGCTGGTTCACCTCCTCCATGGCGAGCTGCATGGCGACCGCGCAGGCGGCCGCGCGCTCGGCGTGGTCCGGGTGGTCGAGCGGCGCCCCGAAGACGGCGAAGACCGCGTCCCCGATGAACTCGTCGATGGTGCCGCCGTGCTCGATGACGATCTCGGCCATGCGGCCGAGGTAGCCGTTGAGGACCTGGACGACCTCGGTCGGGTCGGCCCGCTCGGCGAACCGCGTGTAGCCGCGGAGGTCCGACATGAGGATGGTGACGTCGCGCTTCTCGCCCCCGAGCCGGAGCCCGCCCGGGGACTCGAGGACCGTCCGGGCGATCTCCGGGGAGACGTAGCGACCGAAGGTGTCGCGGATGAAGTCCCGCTGGCGCAGACCTTCCAGCATGTCGTTGAAGGCCCGCGTGAGCTGCCCCACTTCGTCCTGTGACCGGACGGGCAGCGATTCCGAGAGGTCGCCGCCCGCGACGCGCGTCACTCCGCGCGTGAGCGCGGCGACCGGCCCGGTGACCCGCCGGGCGAGGACGAGGCCGACCGCCAGGGCGATCAGGCTGCCGAGCAGCGAGGCGCCGAGGATCAGGTGGCGGAGGTCGGTCAGCCGCTCTAGGTACACGTCCACCCGATAGTCCACGTCGAGGACGGCGAAGACCCGGCCCCCGGGATCGCGTACCGGCGCGAAGGCGGTGATCCAGGTCCCCGACTGGTTCTGGTAGACCCGGGTGTGAGTGGCGACGCCTTCGCGGAAGGCGCGGCCGATGGGCTCGAGGAGGGCGGGGACCAGCGGATAGGGCTCGCCGGGGGCGCCAGGCCCGCGGCTGGTGACCATGAAGTGGGCCAGCCGCCCCGACTCCTCGAACCCGGTGAGGGTGTAGATCGGGGTGGCGACCTCGTTCTGATCCTGCACGGCCGCCAGGGCCGCTCGCACGCGCCGGTAGGCCTCCGAGTCCTGGGTGAGCGTCCGCTCCACCTCGGCGTGGAGCGCGGGGTCGATGAGGAGCGCGCCGGTCCGCGCGATGTTCAGCAGGAAGGTGGCCAGCGTGTCCTGGAGAATCTGCTTCTGGCGCTCGTAGATCAGGTAGCCGACCAGGCCGATCCCGAGGACGGTGACCGCGACGAAGCCGGCGGCCACGCGAACGCTCAGGCGCTGCCAGGGACGCGGGCGGACCGACGGCATGGCCGCCCCGTTCAGCTCGGGGCGGGAGCGCCGGCTGCCGCCCGCTGCCTCCCGCCCTTCCTGCCCGGCCACATCCGCATCGATTCCTTCATGGTTCCCCATTGTACGCCGGGGACGCCGGCCCGACGGCCACGTGCTATGCTGGCCCGTGGGTGGAGATCGAGGGGAACCTCGTCATTCGGTGGCGCGAGAGCGGGGGCTTCGATCTGAGCTTCGTGCCGCTCAACCCCGGGCAGGGTGTCACCACGGGAGTGCGGCGCCTCCGGGATGTGTGGGCGCTCCAACGGGCGCTGACCGAGCTCGGCCTCGACCGAGACCGCGTCGTGGACGTCGTGAGCTCGCCCTACGTGCTCCATTCCCTGCGGGTCCGGGTCGCCCGCCAGGCCGCGCGCCGCGTCGGGCTCCTCCCCACGCCGATCGGGCGTGCCCTCGCCGTCCTGGTCGAGCTCCTCCGGCAGTCGGCCCGCCGCCTCGCCCGCCGTCCGCCGTCCCGGTCCTGATTCGGCCGCGCCTTGACAACGGGCAGAAGGCCGGGCTATGGTCCCCCCGCTCACGCTCGAGCGCCATGATCACGCAAGGAGAGAGCCCATGCCGTCACGGCGGACATTCCTCACAGGCGCGGTGGCCACCGGCGCGGTCTCCCTGGCCCCTGGGCCGCGGCGGCGGACCGCCGCGGCCCAGGAGGCGCCGCGCACGGGGGGCATCCTGAAGGTCGCCATCATCGGCGAGCCCCCCTCGCTCGACGCGCACTTCACGACCGCCTCCCTCACCTACGACGTCACGTCCCACTTCTGCGAGCCGCTCTTCACGCTGGACGACAAGTACGCGGTCGTCCCGATGCTGGCCGAGGGCTACACGGTCGGCGAGGGCGGCCGCGTCTACACGATCCGCCTCCGGCGTGGCGTCCCGTTCCACAACGGGAAGGAGCTGTCGGCCGAGGACGTGGTGGCCTCGCTCGGCCGCTGGGGCAAGATGGCCTCGGTCGGGAAGCTCCTCTTCAAGTCGGTCCAGTCGATCCAGGCCAAGGACCGCCACACCGTCGAGCTGCGGCTCGCGACCCCGTCCGGCATCGTGCTCTCGGCCCTCGCCAACGCCAGCCAGTTCCCGGCGATCTATCCAAAGGAAGTCGTGGAGGCGGCGGGGGACGGACAGATCAAGGAGTTCATCGGGACCGGGCCGTTCCGCTTCGTCGAGCGCATCCCCGACCGCTACGTGCGGATGGCCCGTTTCGACCGCTACGCGGCGCGGAGCGAGCCGCCGAGCGGCTACGGCGGCAAGCGCACGGCGTATGTCGACGAGATCCAGTTCATCCCGGTGCCGGACGTGGCCACCCGCGCCGCCGGGGTCGAGTCCGGCGAGTACCACTTCAGCGACTGGATCGCCCCCGACTCCTACGACCGCCTCAGCGCCAACCCGCGCCTCGACGTCATGGTGGTCAAGCCGAACGAGTGGATCACCGGCGTCTTCAACAAGAAGATCGGGCCGTTCACCAACCGGACGCTCCGCCAGGCCGTCATGTCCGCCCTCGACATGGAGCCGATCATGAAGGCGGCCGTCGGCCGCCCGGAGTTCTACCGGCTGGATTCGAGCATCCAGTTCCGGGAGCAGGTCTGGTGGACCGACGTCGGCAAGGAGGCCTACAACCGGCCGGACAAGGCGAGGGCCAAGCGGCTCATGCAGGAGGCCGGCTACAAGGGCGAGCCGATCCGCTGGATGTGCACCCAGTTCTACGACTGGATGTACAAGTCGGCCCTGGCGGCCAAGCAGCAGCTCGAGGACGTCGGCTTCGTGATCGATCTCCAGGTGCTCGAGTGGGCCACGGTCGTCCAGCGGCGCAGCGATCCCCGGCACTACGAGATCTTCACCACCGGCGTCGGGTTCGCGGCCGACCCGACATTCCAGGTGATCCTGAGCTGCGACTGGCCCGGCTGGACCTGCGACCCGAAGCTCGAGGCGATGATGGGCCGCCTCGCCTCGGAGACGGACACCCCGAAGCGCATGGCGATCTGGCGTGACATCCAGGGCTGGTTCTGGCAGGAGGTCCCGGTCATCAAGTTCGGCGACTTCTTCACGCTGCGGATCAAGCAGAAGGCGGTGGGCGGCTACGCGAACCGCTACCGGCCGTTCTTCTGGAACGTCTGGCTGGCCGCGCGCTGACCGCGATGCCGAGCGCGTCGCCGACTCGAACACGAGGAGCGCCATGACGACAGCGGGACAGGTGGGGCAGCCGATCAAGCGCAAGGAGGACCTCGGGCTCCTCACGGGCAGCGACCCCTATGTCGCCGACATCCCCCTCAAGGGCGCGCTCCACGCCGCCTTCGTCCGGAGCACCCACGCCCACGCGCAGATCCGCCGGGTCTGGATCGGCGACGCCCAGGAACTCCGGGGGGTCGCCGCCATTTTCACGGCGACCGACTTCACGACCGAGCTGGGCGAGATCCCGATGGTGATCGAGAAGGAAGCCTTCGACGAGGTCAACTGGCGCACGCGCCGGGTCCTGTGCGAGGGGAAGACTCGCTACGTCGGGGAGCCGCTGGCCATCGTCGTCGCCGAGAGCCCGTACCTGGCCCAGGACGCCGCCGACCTGATCCAGATCGAATACGACGTCCTCCCGGCCGTGACCGACGGCGAGGCCGCGCTCCTGCCCGGCGCGCCCCGCATCCACGAGCGCTTCAAGACGAATCGCGCGACCCGCTGGGAGCGGATCCACGGAGACCTCGAGGCGGCGTTCCGGGACGCCCCGGTCGTCGTCGAGGCCAAGCTCCGGAACCAGCGGCTGCTGGCGGTGGCCATGGAGCCGCGGGCGGTGGCGGCCCGATGGGACGCCGGGCGCGGCGAGCTGACGGTGTGGGGATGCACCCAGATCCCCCATGGGCTCCGGGACGCCATCGCCGAGCACCTCAAGCTCCCGGCCGAGCGCGTCCACCTGATCGCCCCCCGGGTCGGCGGCGGCTTCGGCGCGAAGATCGCGCTCTACTCCGAGGACCTCCTGGTCCCCTGGGTCGCCCGCCGCCTCGGGCGCCCCGTGCGCTGGGCGGCGAGCCGCCGGGAAGATCTCCTGGCCACCTCCCACGGCCGGGACGTGGTGGCGACCATGCGGCTGGCGGCGGATCGGGACGGCCGGATTCGCGGGCTCAAGGCCCGGATCGTGGGGAACCTGGGCTTCACCCTCTTCAGCGACGGCCCCCTGCTCCCGGTCCTCTGCGGACAGATGATCACGGGCTGCTACGACATCCCCGCGGTGCGGGCGAAGGTCATCGGCGCCTACACGAACACGATGGGCACGGCGGCGTACCGGGGGGCCGGGCGGCCGGAAGCGGCCTACTTCATCGAGCGGATGATCGACCTCCTGGCCCGGGAGCTCGACCTCGATCCCGCCGCCGTGCGCAAGCGGAACTTCATCCCGCCCTCGGCCTTCCCCTATCAGGCGCCGATGGGGCCCCACTACGACAGCGGGAACTACGCCGGGGCCCTCGACGCCCTCCTGCAGAAGGCGGACTACGCGGGGCTCCGTGCCGAGCAGGCCCGCGCCCGCGCGGCCGGCGGGCTCGTCGGCGTCGGGCTCGCCTCCTACGTCGAGATGTGCGGCTTCGTCGACGCGGAGACGAGCGACGTCGTCGTCGGGCCGGACGCCCGGGTGACCGTGCTCACCGGCTCGTCTCCCCACGGCCAGGGACACGAGACGAGCTTCGCCCAGATCGTCGCCGACGAGCTCCAGGTCCCGGTGGAGCACGTGACGATCGTCCACGGCGACACCCGGAAGGTCCGCAAGGGCGTGGGCACCTTCGGGAGCCGCAGCATCGCGCGCGGCGGGATGGCCGCCCTGGTCAACGCCCGGCTGGTGGCCGACAAGGCGCGGCGGATCGCGGCGCACCTGCTCGAGGCCCGCCCCGACGACGTGGTGCTCGAGGGCGGGGTCTTTCACGTCCGCGGCGTCCCCGACCGGCGCGTCCTCTGGGCCGACGTCGCGGCGGCCGCGCATGGCGAGCGGCGGCCGTCCGACCTCGAGCCGGGCCTCGAGGCGCGGCAGGACTTCGTCGGGGAGGGCCTCCTCTATCCGTTCGGCGCGCACCTGGCGCTGGTCGAGGTCGATCCCGAGACGGGCGTGGTGGCGGTACGACGATACCTGACGGTGGACGACAGCGGGCTGATCGTGAACCCGCTGCTCGCGGCCGGGCAGGTCCACGGCGGGCTCGCCCAGGGGATCGGCCAGGCGCTCTGGGAGGCCGGGCGGTACGACGAGGCGGGGCAGCTCGTGACGGGTTCCCTGATGGACTACGCCATCCCGAAGGCCGAGGACCTGCCGGATTTCGAGACCGGCCACACGGCGACCCCCTCGCCCCGCACGGCGCTCGG
>DASYQW010000235.1 GCA_036005065.1 Candidatus Methylomirabilota bacterium
GGACTGGCCGGAGGCCGAGCACGCGCTGGTGAGTGCCCTCCGGGACCGGGCGGCGCGGGTGCGGCAGGCCGCGCTCACGGCGCTGTGGGATGCCGCCGGGCCCCGCGCGCGCGAGGCGCTGGACCTGGCCCTCCTGGATGATGACCCGCAGATCCGGGCCTTGGCCGCCGCGCTGGCGCGTCCCGGGGGCGGCTCGGCCGGAGCCGAGGAGTAGGGGGAGGGCGTGCTCGGGAGCGCCGTGGCTAGCAGCCGCTCGGGGACCGGGTGCCGCACCCGCGGGATCTCCTGGTTGAGCGCCCTGGTCTCCGACTCGGGCTCCACCCCGAGCTCCCGCTGCAGGACCGCGACGCAAACTGGTACTGCCGAAGCGCCGCCCCACGCTGCTCAAGCTCGGTGTGCATCCGCATGAGCGTCCGGTGCACCGGCTCCCGCAGCCGCTCCCGCTCCCCAATGGGCCACTCCTCGAGCGCCGCCGCCTTCACCGTGAGCCCCGCCAACAGGTCGCCCTGGTAGAGCCGCGCCGCCGCCTCCAGCGCCGCCGGCGTCCCCTCCTGCACCCGCTGCTCGAATTGCACACGTCGACGTCCACGGCGGCCGGGTTCAGGGGGATCGAGGAGGCCGCGGCCCGTTGGTTTGTCCCGAAGGCGGACGCGTAGTAGAGTCGCCGGTGGAAGACATGGCTCAGACGCTCCCGGCCGATCTCGCTCGCTTCGTCGAGACGCTCGCCGCGTCCTGGGGCGACAGCCTGGTCAGCGTCGTTCTCTTCGGGTCGTGGGCGCGCGGGACGGCCGGACCCGACTCGGACATCGACCTTCTGATCGTCGCCGCCAGCCTGCCGCGGTCCCGGTTCGAGCGCTTTCGCCTGTGGCGCGCTACCGCAGGAGAGGTCTCCTCCGAGCTGGCGCACAAGCTCTCGGTGATCCTGCTGACCACGGAGGAGGCGAAGGCGACGCACCCCTTCTACCTCGATCTCACCGTGGAGGGGGTGCTGCTCCACGATCGGGACGGGTTTTTTCAGGAAGTCCTCGACCGTCTGGGGCGGCGGCTCGCGGAGCTGGGATCCAGGCGCGCCACGGATCCTCAGGGCCACCCCTACTGGATCCTGAAGGAGGACTGCGCCTTCGGCGAGGCCATCGAGCTGTGAACTCGAGGCATCTGGCCGCTGACTACCTGGCGCAGGCGAAGGTCCGGCTCCAGGCCCTCGACCTTTTTCTCGATCATCAACGCTACGACGCCGTGATCCGGGAGGGCCAGGCGATCGTCGAGCTCGTGACGAAGGGGCTCCTGCGCTCCATTGGCGTCGATCCACCCCGCCTCCACGGAGCAGCGGAGCGCCGCCTTCTATGGGGACGAGGCTGGCGGAGTGCCACCCTCGAAGCTCTTCAGCCGCGACCAGGCCGAGAGTGTCCAGACGTGGGTTCGCCACCTCGTCTCCCTCTATGACCGAGCGCTCGGCGGCACGTCGGCCTGAGACGCGCCTATCCCGCATCCGCCAGCGCGACTGCGGGACTGAGCGCGCGCCCTGCCTGACCCTCCATCGACCGCCTCAGCGCGTGTCCTCGGATGACGCGACTCGAATGGCCTGCTCCACGCTCATCGCCCGCCCTTCCGCCCACGCCGCGTCGAAGGTGGTCTGGTCGAGTCGGGAGCGAAGGGCGGTGACCATGGGTGGCAGTCCCAGAAGAGGTGACGCAGGTCGGGCGGCAGGCTCACCGTGAGCCGATCATACCACGAGGCCCTCCACCCGCTCGCGCGCGACGCTCATCGCGTGAGCACCGCGACGGCGTCGATCTCGATGAGCATGCCCGGGATCGCGAACTCGCTGATCCCGATCAGCGTCGAGGCCGGGCGGTTGGCGCCGAAGTAGGCCTGGCGGACCTCGTTGACCTTGGGGCGGTCGGCGCAGTGCGCCAGGTAGACGGTGACCTTCCCGACGTCGTGGAGAGTGGCCCCGGCCGCGGCCAGGGCGAGCGTCATGTTCTCCAGGACCTGACGCGTCTGGGCGACGACGTCCCCGGCCCCGACCAGCCTCCCGTCCCGGTCCACGCTGGCCTGGCCCGAGACGTAGATCGTGTCGCCGGCCCGGCCCATATGGCAGTGTGCCCGGAGCCGGTCGGACGCGCTACCGCCAGAGGTCGGCGGGATTCAGCCGGAGGTCGGGCCAGTCAGGGTGGGAGAGGGAGGCGTCGCCCTCGGAGGCGCAGACGAGGCGGTAGGTGCCCTGCTCGGCCCGGTAGCACTCGAACCGCCGGGCTTCGGGGTCCACCAGCCAATAATGCGGGACGCCAAGGCCGGCATAGCGGCGGGCCTTGGCCGTCCGATCCTGGTTCCGCGTCGAGGGTGAGAGGACCTCGACGACCAGCGCGGGCGGCCCCTCGACGCCGCGACCGGAGATCTGAGTCGGCTCGGTGACGACGACCAGGTCCGGCTGGACGACGTCGTGAAACGACAGGATCAGATCGATCGGGGCGTCGAAGACCTCGCCGAGACCCCGGGCCTCGAAGTAGGCCTCGAGCTGGCGCTGAAGCCGCTTGGAGACGCGCTGGTGCAGGGGACTGGGCGCCGGCGCCACACAGAGCTCACCGTCGAGGAGCTCGTAGCGGTTCCGGTCGGGCGGAATCGCGGCGTAGTCGTCGTAGTCGAGCCTCTGCTTCAGCCCTGTCTCCATCGCCCTGCCCTATGTCGACTATCATACTGCGCCAGCGGCCGAACTTCATCAAGGCGCGGCCGGGGCGCGCTCCCGGGCGGGCCCGACCACCGCGACGGCGTCGACCTCGACGAGCATCCCCGGGATCGCGAACTCGCTGATCCCGATCAGGGTGGAGGCCGGGCGGTTGGCGCCGAAATAGGCCTGGCGGACCTCGTTGACCCTCGGGCGGTCGGCGCAGTGCGCCAGGTAGACGGTGACCTTCACGACGTCGTCGAGCGTGGCGCCGGCCGCGGCCAGAGCGAGCTTCATGTTCTCCAGCACCTGACGGGTCTGGGCGACGACGTCCCCGGCCCCGACCAGCTTCCCGTCCCGGTCGAGGCTCGCCTGGCCCGAGACGTAGATCGTGTCCCCGGCAAGGACCGCGTCCGAGTAGTGGCTGATCGGCTCCGAGAGTCCCTCGGCGCGAATGAGCTGGTGCCGCGGCATCGTGCCTCCTTCAGCTCGCACCGACGACGCGCAGGCCGGAGGCCCGGGCGGCTGTCGCCAGCGCGGCGTCGTGGGTCGCCATGGGTCGGATATCAAAGCTCCCCTTGCCGCTCTTCGAGCAGCAAGGCCACGACGTCGGTCTTGACCCGGAGCGGTGGCGGGAGCGGGACGGCGTGGAGACCCGCCGAGCCGGGAGGCGGACGGCGGATCTGGAGCGCCGGGCCAGGCCGCCCGTAGGGAACGATCCGGGCGATCGGGGTATCTCGGTCGAGGACCGTGAGCTCGTGGCCGCGGCGAACCCGCCGCAGGTACTCGCTGAGGCGCGCCTTCAGCTCCGCGATCCGGACTGCTCTCATGGTCAGAAGATAGCCAGAAGTGGTCACGGCGTCCAGGCCCGCGCCCGTACTTGCCAGATGGCGGCGACGCCCGTGACGAGGGCGGCCGCCGAGAGGCCGAGGGCCGCCCGGTAGCCGCCCGTCCAGTCGTAGAGGGCGCCGCCGCCCCAGGCGCCCAGCGCCTCTCCGGGGCCGCTGGCGACCGCGATCCACCCGGTGATGACGCCCACCGCCTGGCCGTGGAAGGCCGCGGTGGCGGCGGCGGTCGCCACGATGCCGCTGCTCCCCTGGGCGAGCCCGTAGAAGCCGACGAACGCGGCGAGCCACTCCCACCGGCCGGTGGCGACCAGCGCGCCGAGACAGCCGATCCCGGCGAGGCCGCTCGAATAGCTCACCGTGAGCGCGGGCGCGGGGCCGAGCCGGTCCGCGAGCCAGCCGACCCCGAGCCGCCCCCCCAGGCTCACCACGCTCACGCTGCCCAGGGCGGCCGCCGCCTGGAGCGGCGGGATCCCGGCGCCGACGGCCGCCGCCACCGCGTGCGTGTTGACGAGCGTGAACCCGAGCCCCGCGAAGAATCGCAGGAGCGCGAGCCACCAGAAGGTCGGCGTCCGGAGCGCCGTCCGGAGCGACCGCGCGCCCGCGCCAACGGCGGGGGCGGCGGCGGGGGGCTGGCGCTGGAGGGCGTTGGCGGGGATGACGAGCACGACCAGGAGCGCGGCGAGGATCTGGAGGCTCGTCCGCCACCCGAGGCGGTCGACCAGGAGCTGCGTCAAAGGCACCAGCAGGAACACGCCGGCCGGGGTCCCGAGGTCGGCCAGCGCGATGGCCTGGGCGCGGCGGCGCGGGAACCACTGGGCCACGACGACCATGTTCGGCTGGCTGGCGAGGAACGAGAGCCCGGCGCCCGCCACCACGCCGTAGGCCAGGACGAGCCACGGCAGGCTCTGGACCTGGCTGGCCCAGAGGAGGCCGAGCGCGGCGAGGGCGGCGCCGCCCTGGAACAGCCGGCGGGGCCCCCAGCGGTCGAGGGCGGCCCCGGCCAGCGGCGCGCCGAGGCCGCCCAGGAGGACGACGCCGGACTGGACCATCGCCACCATCCCGCGCCCCTCGCCGAACTCGGCGACGAGCGGGAGGTAGAGGACGCTGAAGGCCATGACGGTCCCGTTTTCGACGGCCATGGTGAGCGCCGCGACCGCCAGGCTGGTGCGCGGCCCGCTCATCTCGTCGGGACGACCGAACCCGGAGGGCGGCTACTGCGGGAGAAGCGGCGCGGCGGCGCGCTGGGCCAGCGCGAACACGGCCCCGGGCATCAGGCCCAGGTGGAACGTGGCCCAGACGGCGAGCGCGAGCGCGAGACCGGCGGCCGGCGTGAGCACCGCCCGGAGGCCCTCGCCCTCGGGCTCGCGCATGTACATGTAGACGATCAGCCGAAGATAGTAATAGGCGGCGACCACCGAGTTCAGCACGGCGATCACCGCCAGCCAGACGAGGCCGCCCTGGATGGCCGCGCTGAAGAGGTAGAACTTCCCGACGAAGCCCGCCGTCGGCGGCAGGCCGATCAGCGAGAGCAGGCAGATGGTCAGCACGAGGGCGAGGACGGGATGCCGGGCGGCGAGCCCGCCGTACTCGGGCAGCTCGACCGCTTCCTCGCCCGCCGGCTCCGGCCGCTCGAGGAGCAGGATCACGCCGAAGGCGCCGACGGTGGCGAACGAGTAGACGAGGAGGTAGTAGAGCACCGCCGCCCCCCCGAGGGCCGGGCCCGCTGCCAGCCCGACGAACATGTACCCCACGTGGGCCACCGAGGAGTAGGCGAGCATGCGCTTGAGATTCGACTGGGCCAGGGCGACGACGTTCCCGACCGTCATGGTGACGGCCGCCATCAGCCAGAGGAGGATCACCCAGTCGGGCTGGACGGCCCGCATCGCCACCAGGACGCGCAGGAGCGCGGCGAAGGCCGCCGCCTTGGAGCCGGTGGCGATCAGCGCCGCCACCGCCGTCGGCGCCCCCTGGTACACGTCGGGCGCCCACTGGTGGAACGGCACCGCCGAGGTCTTGAAGCCGAAGCCCACCAGGAGCAGCGCCAGGCCGGCCAGGATGAGCGGGTCCCGCCCGGCGCCCGGGGCGGCCAGGGCGGCGCCGAGCTGGATGATGTTCGTCGTGCCGGTCGCCCCGTAGAGGAGCGCGATCCCGTACAGGAAGAAGCCGCTCGCGAAGGCGCCCAGGAGGAAGTACTTCATGGCCGATTCGTTCCCGGTCGGGCGCGCGCGAAAGAAGCCGGCCAGCACGTAGAGCGAGAGCGACATCAGCTCGAGGCCGAGGAAGATCACCAGCAGATCGAGCGCGGAGGCCATCAGCATCATGCCCACCGCGGCGAAGAGGACCAGGATGTAGTACTCCCCGGCCTCGATGCCCTGGCGGCGGACATACCCGACGGAGAGGAGGAGCACGAGCGCCGTGGAGAGGCAGAAGACCGCGTTGAGGAACAGCGCGAAGTCGTCGAGGACCACCATCCGCTGGAACGTCGACGCCGGGCCGCCCCAGAGGATCGCCGACGCCAGGAGCGCGCCTGCCAGGCCCAGCACGCCGGCGGCGGCCAGGTGTCCCTTGCGGTTCTGCGGGGGGGCCAGATCGAGGAGGAGCACCGCGAAGCCGGCGCCCGTCACGATGAGGAGAGGCGCCAGGACCGGCCAGCTGAGCGGGGGCAGCGCGATCGGCATGTCAGTCCAGCTTGGGGCGGGAGCGCCTGCTGCCGCTCCCCCCCAAACCCCCCCACCAGCAGCCCGGTGCTCGCCGTCGCCCCTGCACAGCCACGTCCCGCATCAATGCCTTCACGAGCCTCAGGGGAGCCACCAGGCGCCGATCGGCAGCCCTGCCTTGGCCTTCACGACGGCGATGAGCTCCGCGACCGACGCCTCCATCACGGCGGTGAACGGCTTGGGATACACCCCGACCCAGAGGATCAGGAGGAGGATGGGCGCCAGCGTCGCGATCTCCCGCGCGCCGAGATCGGGCAGGTGCCGCGACTCCTCGTGGCGCACCGGGCCGAAGGCCACCCGCTGGTACATCCACAGCATGTAGACCGCCGCGAAGATGATGCCCAGCGTCCCCAGGACCGCGAAGAGCCGGCTCACCTGGAAGGCGCCGACCAGGATCAGGAACTCCCCGACGAACCCGTTGAGCCCCGGCAGCCCGATCGACGAGAGCGTGACGAAGAGGAACACGGCCGAGAAGAGCGGCACCACGGCCCAGAGCCCCCCGAAGTCGGCGATCAGGCGGGAGTGTCGCCGCTCGTAGATCATGCCGACCAGGAGGAAGAGGGCCCCGGTGGAGAGGCCGTGGTTCACCATCTGGAGGATCCCGCCCTGCACGCCCTGGGCGTTCAGGGCAAAGAGCCCCAGCATCACGAAGCCCAGATGGCTCACCGACGAGTACGCGATGAGCTTCTTGAGGTCGGGCTGGACCATCGAGACCCAGGCGCCGTAGAGAATGCCGATCACGGCGAGGACGAAGATCGCCGGCGCGAAGACGGCCGAGGCGTGGGGGAACAGCGGCAGGCAGAACCGGACGAAGCCGTAGGTCCCCATCTTCAGGAGCACCCCGGCCAGGATCACGCTACCCGCGGTCGGCGCCTCGACGTGGGCGTCGGGGAGCCAGGTGTGGAACGGGAACATCGGCACCTTGATGGCGAAGGCCAGGGCGAAGGCGAGGAAGAGCGGGACCTGGATACCCGGCTCCAGGGTCATCCGGGCGATGGTCGGGTAGTCGAACGTGTAGACCCCGGTCTGGCGGCCCTGGAGGTAGTAGAGGACGAGGATGGCCAGCAGCATCAGCGCCGAGCCCAGCATCGTGTAGAGGATGAACTTCACCGCCGCGTAGATCCGCCGGGGGCCGCCCCAGACCCCGATGACGAGGTACATCGGGATCAGCATCGCCTCCCAGAAGACGAAGAAGAGGAAGAGGTCGAGGGCCACGAAGACCCCCAGCATCGCCGTCTCCAGGAGCAGCATGGCGATCAGGAACTCCTTCACGCGGGTGGTGATCTGGGACCAGGCGGAGAGGAGGCAGAGCGGCATGAGGAACGTCGTCAGGAGGACCAGCAGCAGGCTGATACCGTCGACGCCGAGATGGTAGGTGATCCCCGAGACCGGGATCCAGGCGTAGCGCTCGACGAACTGCATCCCGGACCGGCCCCTCTCGAACAGGATCCAGAGGTGGACCGAGACGAGGAAGGCCGCGATCGAGACCCACAGGGCGACCCCGCGAAGCCGATCCTCGTCGCGCCGGTCGAGGAGGAGGAGGGTGAGGGCGCCGAGGGTCGGCAGGAAGACGATCGCGGTCAGCAGCATGGACTCAGCCCGCTGCCTCCCGTCGTCCACGCACGACCGCGTCTCGCATCCAATTCCTTCGCGGCCCTCAGCGCGGCCAGAGGAGGAGGCCCAGCAGCGCCACGACGCCGATCAGCATGGAGAGCGCGTAGTTCATGACGAAGCCGGTCTGGTAGCGCCGGAGCCCCGCCGCCGCCCGGGCCACCAGGGCCGCGACGCCGTTCACCGCCGCGTCGATCACGCCGAGGTCGAAGGCCTGCGCGCACCACTCCGCCACCCGGACGGTCGGCCGCACGAAGAGGGCCTCGTAGAGCTCGTCCACGTAGTACTTGTGGAGCAGAACCCGGTGCGCGGCGTTCTGCGGCACGCCGACCTTGCCGAGGTCGGCCCACCCGCGGATGTAGAAGAGCCACGCCACGACGATCCCGCCGAGGGCCGCCAGCACCGACACCGCCATGAGGCCCCAGGCCGGGCCGTGGTGCACCGCCTCCTGGGCCGGCCCCCGGCCGAGCACCGGATCGAGGAAGTGGCCGATCCAGGTGCCCTCGGCCCACGGGACGCCCCACAGCCCGGCCGCCGCCGCCAGGATCGCCAGGATCCAGAGCGGCACCGTCATGACCGGAGGCGATTCGTGGACGTGGTGCCCGACCTCGTGGGCCACGCGGGAGGCGCCGAAGAAGGTGAGGAGGAGAAGCCGCCACATGTAGAAGGCCGTCAGCGCCGACCCGACCAGCCCGAGCAGGAAGATCGCGGGCCGGCCCGCGAACCAGGCCCCGGCCAGGATCTCGTCCTTCGAGAAGAAGCCCGAGAACGGCGGGATCCCCGAGATGGCGATCGTCGCCACCAGCATCACGTCTCGCGTCTGCGGGAGCCGCCGCCAGAGCCCCCCCATCTTGCGGAGATCCTGCTCACCGGCCAGCGCGTGGATCACGGACCCCGCCCCCAGGAAGAGGAGCGCCTTGAAGAAGGCGTGCGTGACCAGGTGGTAGATCCCGGCCGCGTACGCGCCGACGCCCACCGCCACGAACATGTAGCCGAGCTGGCTCACCGTCGAGTAGGCGAGCACCCGCTTGATGTCGGTCTGGACGAGGCCGATGGTGGCGGCGAACACGGCCGTGACGACGCCGATCCAGGCCACCACGTCGAGGGCCACCCCCGACCGCTCGAAGAGCGCGTGGGCCCGGACCACCATGTAGACGCCCGCCGTCACCATGGTCGCCGCGTGAATCAGCGCGGAGACGGGGGTCGGGCCCTCCATCGCGTCGGGGAGCCAGGTGTGGAGCGGGAGCTGGGCGGACTTGCCACAGGCGCCCAGGAAGAGCAGGAGACTGATGGCGGTCGCCGTTCCCACCGTCAGGATGGGCGCCCTGGCAAAGACCTCCGTGTACTCGAGCGTCCCGAGCGTCGTCCAGATCAGCATGACCCCGAGGCCGAAGCCGAAGTCGCCCACCCGGTTCACGATGAACGCTTTCTTCCCCGCGTCGGCCGCCGATTCCCGCGTGTACCAGAAGCCGATCAGGAGGTAGCTGCACAGTCCCACCGCCTCCCAGAAGACGTAGAGGAGAAGGAAGTTCCCGGCCAGGACCAGCATGACCATCGAGAACACGAAGAGATTGAGGTAGGTGAAGAAGCGCGGGTAGTCCGGATCGGCATGCATGTACCCGATCGAGTAGACGTGGATCAGGAAGCCGACGCCGGTCACGACGAGCAGCATGACGGCCGAGAGCTGGTCGAGCTGGAACGTCACCGGCGCCCGGAAGGTGCCGGCCACGATCCAGTCCCAGAGGGGCCCCGCGAATGTCTCGTGACCGCGCCAGACCCGCAGGAAGGCGGCCAGGGCGACGCAGAAGGCGAGCCCGACGGGGGGCACGGCGACCCAGTGGGCGCGATGGCCGAGGCGACGCCCGAAGAAGAGGTTGACGAGGGCGCCCGCCAGCGGAAGCGCGGGCATGAGCCAGATCAGATGGACCATGGCTGCGCGGGCATCGGGCGATCACACAAAGCGGCCCGGGATCACCCCGGGCCGGCTCGTGCGTGCACCCGTAGCCTAGCGGAAGGCCTCCGGGGTGTCAACGGCGGGTCGGTCACGTGTAGGGAGCACATAATCTGTCCGCTCCCGAGAGCAAATGAAGTGTCCGCTTTGCGGGCGGTAGCCGGTACATCCATGGTCAGCCAAGGAGGTGACCATGGGATGGTCGGCGGCCGCCGTGGAGCGGGCCATGACCTACC
>DASYQW010000236.1 GCA_036005065.1 Candidatus Methylomirabilota bacterium
CGGCGTCGAGGTCGAACGTGAGGTGACGATAGTCGGCGTAGTTCATGGCGGTAATGCTCCGGCTAGCCTCAACGGGTGATCTGGTCGACGATCCGGTCGATCTCGCGAGTCCAGGCGTGGTCCGGATAGCGCAGGCAGAAGGCCGGCCAGCGCCAGCCCGGCCGGCGGCCACACCGGCGTCACCGGTTCTCCGGCCTCGACGAAGACGAGGACCGAATCGGCCAGGCGGGCCAGGCCGAAGTACAGGACGGCGAAGAGGCTCACCCGGAGCAGGTACGCGCCGGCCGAATGGCCAGCCGCCCCCGAGGACGACACCTCAGCCGCTCGCGTGGACATCAGGCTCCGCTCTGGTGGACGACTCGCCCGCCTGGGCCGCGCACACCATACAACAGTTCGCCGGCACGCGGAAGCCGGCGCTCTACGGCGCCGAGGGCCGGGCCAGCGCGATCTCCACGCGGTCCGCCCCGTCCACCGGCAGGACGGCCTGGCCGCCCGACAGGGCCAGGTCGAACCGCGCCGTCCGGCCGTCGCGGTCCACGGTGACGGTGGCCGGCAGCGCCTCGGATTCGCCCCCGGCCGCCCATCCGATGCGTCCAGACCTTGAGCTCCCGGGCGGCCGTGTCGCCGAGGGGCAGCGCCACCGACGCGAGCCCGTCGGCGGCCACGCCCTCGCCGGGGGCCAGCTTCGCCGAGGACTCGCCGGCCGCGCACCGCAGCGATACCTCGGCCGGGCGCGGGCGGCCGTCATCGACGACGTTGAAGTCCTCTTACGGCTGCCAGCCACGGTAGAGCGGGTGATCGCCGGCGATCGGCAGCTCGACCGGCCGGCGCGTCCGCGCCGCGTGATAGATCGCGGTGATCAGCTCCACGGCCGCGCGGGCGTCGGCCACGGTGACGGGCAGCTCGGTCCCGGTCGCGAGCGCCCGGTGGAAGCGGGAGAACTGGCCGACGAAGTGCTCCGGGAGCGGCGCGAACCGGCCGAGAGCGTCTCGGATCTTTGAGGAAAATTCCAGTTGGCGACCTGAGACGCCACCACCTGGGCCTCCGTCGAGCCGGTGAAGAAGAGGAACTGATCCGCCTGGTGCGACGCGATGTCGGTCAAGATGCCGCCGTAGCGGGCCCGCTCGAAGAACCAGCCGGGGCGGCTCGGCGCGTTGAGCCGGTGGGGGCCCAGGCCCACGGTCTGGACGACCCTGCCGATGGCCCCGGACGTGACCAGCTCGCCGGCCCGCACCGTGGCCGGATTCTCGAATCGCTCGCTGAAGCACACCGAGAAGATCCGTCCGGTCTCGGCCTGCACGCGCCGGACCTCGGCCAGTTGCGCGAGGGTGGTGACGGCGGGCTTGTCGCTCATGTAGTCCTTCCCGTGCCGCATCACGTCGATGCCGAGGGGAGCGCGGTCACACGGGATGGCGGCGCTGACGACCAGGTGGATGCTCGCGTCTTCCAGGATCTGGCGCCGATCGGCGGCCGGCCGGGCCTCGGGATACCGGCGGGCGAACTCGACCGCCAGATCTGGCTCCTCGGCGAAGAACGAGACCAGCTTCGCGCCCGCCCGGAGCAGGAGGTTCGATTGGCTGTAGATGTGGTTGTGGTTCAGGCCGATGACCGAGAAGCGGACGGCCGGAGGTACCATGGCCCCGGCCTATCCCTTCATGCCCGTGGTGCGTGGACAACGTCGGCCGGGACCCACATTGGTCAGACCGCGTCGTCACCGAGGAAGATCCGCTTGACCTCGGCCGAGCGGAGCAGCTCGGCGGAGATGCCTTCGACGATGGTCCGCCCGCTCTCGAGCACGTACCCCCGGTGAGCGAGACGGAGGGCCAGCTCCACGTTCTGCTCCACGAAGATCACCGTGATCCCGTCCTCGTGAATGCGCCGGATGACCTCCCCGATCGACTGCACCACGCGCGGGGCGAGCCCGAGGAACGGCTCGTCGATCATGAGCAGCCGAGGCCGCGCCATGAGTCCCCGGGCGATGGCCACCATCTGCTGCTCCCCCCCCGAGAGGGTGTGAGCGAGCTGGTCTCTCCTCTCGCGGAGCACCGGGAAGAGTGTCTCGACCCGGTCGAGGCTCCGCGCGCGATGGGGTCGGGCCTGCCGGTTGTGGGCCCCGAGCAGGAGGTTGTCGCGGACCGTGAGGAACGGAAAGAGCCGGCGGCGCTCCAGCACGTGGGCCACGCCGGCCCCGACGATCTCGTGCGGGGGCCGGCCGTCGATCCGCTGGCCGAGGAACGTCACCTGCCCGCCCCGCGGCCGAAGGAGCCCCGAGATCGTATTCATGAGCGTCGACTTGCCGGCGCCGTTGGGCCCGAGGAGGCAGACGATCTCGCCCGCCTCCGCGCGCATCGAGACCTCCCAGAGCACCTGGAAGTCTCCGTAGGCCACCTGAAGCCCCTCGACCGTCAGCATCGGCCGGTCACGCCTCACGCATAGGCCTGACCGAGGTAGGCTTCGACGACGCGGCGGTCCCGCGTCACCTGGTCGGTCGGCCCGTCGGCGATGAGCTCGCCCAGGTAGAGCGCCAGGATGCGCTGGGCCATCGCGGTGATCACGCGCATGTTGTGCTCGATCACGAGGAGCGTGAGCCCCGACCGGTGGAGGTCCTGGATCAGGCGCACCAGTCCCGGGATGCTCCCCTGGTCCACGCCGCCGGTGACCTCGTCGAGCAGGAGGAGCCGCGGCCGGGTCGCGAGGGCGCGGGCCAGCTCCAGGCGCTTCCGCTGACCGGTCGACAGGGTCCGCGCGAACGCGCCGGCCTTGTCGAGGAGCCCCACGCGCTCCAGGAGCCCGGCCGCCTGCCGCCGGGCCTCCCGGACGTCGCGCGTGCGCGTCAGCGCGCCGGCCAGCACGTTCTCGAGCACCGTCAGGCCGTGGAACGGGCGCAGCTTCTGGAACGTCCGGGCGACGCCGAGCCGACACACGCGGTCGGGGCTGAGGCCGGTCAGGCGGTGCCCCTCGAACTCGGCGTCGCCCGCGTCCGGCCGCTCGAATCCCGTGATGACCTCGAACAGCGTCGACTTCCCCGCCCCGTTCGGGCCGATCACGCCGACGAGCTCGCCCGGCGCGACCTCGAAGGAGATGTCGCGATTGGCCACCACGCCGCCAAACCGCTTGGTGACCCCGCGGACGCGCAGGAGGCTCATGACCGCCGGGCGGCGAGCGCCCCCAGCCAGCCGGCGAGGCCTTGAGGGACGAACCGCACCACGATGATGAGCGCGCAGCCGTAGATGATGAGGTAGATCCCGACCAGGCCGGCTCCGACGCCCCCGAACGCCGCCCGCAGGTAGGTCTCGAGCGTGGTGATGAGGAACGCCCCCAGGAACGGCCCCGCCGCGGTGGCGAGGCCGCCGATGATCGCCCCCAGCGCGAAGCGCACCGAGAGGTCCACCGAGAAGACGTAGAACGGGTCCACGAAGCCCACGTACTGGGCCCAGAGCGTCCCGCACACCGCGGTGAGGGCAGCGCTGGCCGCGACGGCGACGACTTTCAGGCGGCGGCTCGGGATGCCGATGGCCTGGGCTGCGTCCTCGTCCTCGCGCACCGCGGCGAGCTGGTAGCCGCGGCGCGAGCGCTCCAGGTAGCTCTGGACGAGGTACAGGCCGGTCGCCACGACGAGGACGAGGTAGACCCAGACGGTCTTGTCGGCGAAGCCCAGGGTCCAGAGACCGGGGCGGAACGGGACAGGGATGCCCTCGGAGCCCTGGGTGAAGCCCCGCCAGCGGCTGGCGACGATCAGGAGCACTTGCGAGAACGCGATGGTGGCCAGCGCGAAGTAGGGGCCGCGCAGGCGGTTGGCCAGGTAACCGAGGGCGAGCCCGGCCGCCGTCGAGAGGAGCACGCCCACGAGGAGGCCGATCCACGGCGAAAGGCCCCAGCGCGTGCCGAGCAGCGCGGCCGAGTAGGCCCCGAGGCCGAAGAACGCCGAGTGGCCGAGCGATACCTGGCCGGCGTAGCCGCCCGCCACGTTCCAGGCGGCCGAGAGCGCCCCCCAGAGCAGGATCAGGACCAGGCTGTCGAGAAGGTAGGCGTCGCGGATGACCAGCGGCGCGAGCGCGGCCGCTCCGAACACGGTAAGCGCGACCCGGTGCCGCCGCATCAGACCCCCAGGCGCTCGGCGCCCCGCTGGCCGAAGATCCCGGCCGGGCGGACCACCAGGATGCCGATGAACAGGAGGAAGTAGAGCACCTCCTTCCAGGCCGTCCCCACCACGTAGGAGCCGACGACCTCGACTGCCGCCACGATCAGGCTCCCCAGGACCGCGCCCGGCATGTCGCCCAGTCCGCCGAGGACGACCACCACGTAGGCGATCAGGACGAACTGGAGCCCGGCCGTCGGGTACACCGGATAGAGCGGGGCCAGGAGGACGCCGGCCACCCCCACGCACGTGATCCCGATGGTCCAGGTGGCCCCGTAGACGCGGTCGGTGTCGATCCCCATGACCGCGGCGGCCTCCCGGTCCTGGGCGGTCGCGCGCATCACGCGTCCGGTGTAGGACCACTTCATGAACGCGAAGAGCGTGGCCGTGAGGATGGCCGCCACCGCGAAGGCCACGACCTGGCCCACGTTGAAGGCGGCGTCGCCGAGCCGCAGCACCGCCGCGTAGTGGCCGGCCCGAACGAAGCGGAAGTCGCCGGTCCACAGGACCAGCGCCGCGTTCTGCAGCGCGATGGAGAGCCCCACCGTGGTGAAGATCTGCACGTTGTGGGAGGTGTGGATCACCCCTCTCATCACCAGCCGGTAGGTCACCCAGCCGACCAGGCCGAGGACGGGCAGCGCGGCGACCAGCGCGACGTAGGGGTCGAGGGCCAGAAGCGTGAAGGTCCAGAACGTCAGGTACATGCCGAGCATGAGGAACTCGCCGTGGGCGAAGTTGACGACCCGCATGACGCCGAAGATGAGGGTGAGCCCGACGGCGATGAGGGCGTAGATGCCCCCGAGGAGGATCGTCGAGGTCAGGAGCTGGGCGAGGTCGCGCATGCTCCCCGCCGAGACGGCGGCGCCCCGGCTCCGTCCCCGGGGCGCCACGCGAGGTCGGGGCTCGAGCGCCGGGCTACTTCCGCTGGTCCCAGGCGCCCAGCGGGATCCACTTGGCCCGGTTGGTCGTGAACTCCTCGGGCCACACCGTCACGAGCTGGCCGCCCTGCCACTGCAGCATGTAGTGCTGCACGCGCTCGTTGCTGTTCTGGCCGTTGTCGGCGAACTTCACGCCCCAGCCGTTGACCGACGACCCCACCGGCAGGTCCATGGCCATGACAACCTGGCGGAAACGGTCCAGCTCGTCGGTCCGGGCCTGGTCGAGGACGAGCTTCAGGATCCAGAGGCCGCCCGCCGCCAGCTGGTGGCCGCCGTAGGGCTCGCCGCCGGTCTTGGCTTTGGCGGCGTCGCGGAAGGCCTGCTCGATCCGCTGGCCCTCGGGGCGGAGGATCTCGAGGCGGAACCCCGGACCGGGTTCCAGCAGCGCGAACGGGCCGTTGCCGTCGGGGCCCAGCGCCTTGCCGAAGTCCGGCGAGCCGTAACCCGTGGCCCCGGCGTGCACGAGCGCCTTGAAGACGAACCCCTGCTCGCGGGACTGCCGCCAGAACAGAACCGCGTCGTGGCCCCGCGCGATGTGGTGGACGATATCCGGGTTGACGGCCTTCAGCTTGAGGATGATCGGCGTGAAGTCGTTGGTGGTGGCGAAGGCATAGTACTCGGCCGCGACCTCCTGCATGCCGAACTCCTGCTTGGCGCGCTGACGGGCGGCCTCGGTGACCCCCTGGCCGTAGGAGGAGTCCTCGGAGAGGAAGGCCACCTTGAGCTGGTTCGGCCGGACGTTGAAGCGGGGGGCCAGGTGCTTGGCGATGAACTCCACGTTGTACCAGCCGAAGCCGGTGCCGTCGATCTCGGTCCGGAAGACGCTCTTCAGCCCGCGCCGGGTGAAGCGCGGGTCGACGCAGGAGGTCTCCCAGTAGATGACGTTGTGGCGGGCCGCCGCCTCGCTGGCCGCGCCGCAGAGCGTGGACGAGTAGGTCCCGGTGAGGATCTTCACGCCCTCGCGGGTGATCAGGCGCGTGGCCTCGCTGGCCGCCGCTGTCGGGTCGACGGCGTCGCCGGTGGCCAGCACGAGCCTCTTGCCCATCACGCCGCCGAAGCGCTCGTTGATCAGGTCGCGCATGATCTCGTAGCCCTCGAGGTGCCGCTTGCCCTCGAAGGCCAGCGGCCCGGTGAGCGGCTCGAGGACCCCGATCTTGTATTCCCCCTGGAGTTGCTGCGCCTCCGACCCGAGGGCCGCGAGGAGACCGAACACGGCAAGGGCGGCGACCGCCAGCACGAGACCGGCTCTCACGTGATCCATGACTCCCTCCTGGGTGGCGGGCTGCTGTCGTGGCCGGGGCAGTTCTAGCATCCGCCGCCGGACCCGTCAAGGCGGCAATGATTCACTGAAGAGTTGTGCCGGACCGCTGCCGGTCTCACCGCGCTCGCCTCCGCATCGCTCAGGATCGATACACCACGAGCCCGATGAAGCCGAGAAGCAGAGGGACCAGGGCGAGATCTGCGCGCCCCGTCCAGGCACCGAGGCCCACCGAACCGAGCACCAGCGCCATGATCGGCGTCAGACACGCCAGGCACGTCAGCGCGGTGCCCACGACCCCGAGCACGAGCCAACGGTCCCGCCTCATACGCCGCAGTCCGGACAGCGAACCGTTGGCATCGCTCAAAGCCCCAATACCCGCTCCTCCGCGACGTTCTTCGCGGTAAAGGACACTCCGTAGGGCGAAAGAAACTCCTTCGCCGTGTGGCAAGACTGTCAGTGGGTGGACCAGTACACCGTAACCTGTCGAGATGCCCTGGCTACGCTCTTGTGAGTAGGCCTTCGAAAATTCGCTTCCCGAGCTTGAAGCCTTCGGCCACAGTGACGGCCGCGCCGCCGACCTCCGAATTCGCCCGCCACCACTCACGCAAGTGCTCTTCCGACCGGAAGAAGTTGAGGAGCGTTCAGAGGCCGCTGGCGGCCCGCCGTTCGCCTTCGCAACGACGTCCGACCCACGCCATGACCCCGTCCGCTTCTGGCCCTGGGCCGTCCGGGGTGACGGGGAACTGCAGGAGCTGTCCGCAGTGATGGCACTCGGCGGTCACCTCCACGCGTTTTCCCAGCATTGGCGCCATACCGAGGGCATCGATTGCGCAGCAGACGTAACGCTCCGCTGCCTCGTCCAAGCGTACGGTGAAAGCGGTCGGGCGCACAGAGAATGGGTACGCAATCTCCACCCGACCGTCCATGACCTGGATGAGGTCATCCTCGTCGAGCCTGACGAGTTCTTCCTCCAGGCTCGACCGACGAGCGCCGGGCAGCGAGGCCGCAATCTCCGTAATGGATGCAGCTCCCTCGCGGTCGAGGAAGAGCCGGTAGATCGCCTGCAGGACCGGCGTCTGTCGGGCAGCTCGGCGCTTAGCCTGGAACTCAACATCCGCCTCGATGAGCTCTGCCGCTGTCTTGATTTGAAGCATTCGAACTCCTCTCAATGAGAACGCCGAACGCACCTCGGTTCTTGACACCAGCGGCCCTTCGCCGGCACGTCGAGACACCTTATGCGAGCGAGATCTTGCGGACTCCGGAGGCAACCATGGAGGAGGCGCGCCTGACCATCGGGACCCTCTCGAAGCGCACCAATAGCCGCGTCGAGACGATCCGCTACTCACTCACCGGAGCCCATGTGCTCAAACGGCTGCCGTACGGACTCGAGGAGGCTGCTCTCGACGCGACCACCAAGGACGGACAACCCGCCGCCGTGGCCATGAATCTGACCGGCCCGCGATCAATTGAAGAGTGAAGGCAAAACTGACCAGAATGAGTAGCAGGATCGCAATCGACACGGCGACCGCGGTCAAAAAGCGCGCCTTTGTCTGCATAACCGGGATCAGCAACGATATCGCTCGCCGGTCGGATCTGCAGGGCTTCGAATACCTCGGTCCGGAGTGCCGTTGTAGACTGCCCGAGCGACGGCAATGACCACCACCGCCACCGAGCCGACCCGCGCGCTGGACTTCATTCGCGAGATCATCGAGGCGGATCTGCGCTCCGGCCGCGAAGGCGAGGGTCGGCCGCGCGATCGCCCGCTGACTCCGAGCCATCCTGCGCCGGCGCGGGCTCGCGGTCAAGGAGCGGGCGGAGGGATGCGGCGGCGGGGCCCCGGCGGAGCCGCGGCGAGAGGGACCCCAACGCGGGCCAGGTCCACGCGCCCCGGGGGCTGACGGCGGCCATGCAGCCTCCGTCTCTCCGGCTCACCGGGGGCGAGTGGCGTGGCACCCGTCCGGTTTGCGGCGATGGCCCGGCGTTGCGCGCGGGTGCCGGGAGTGCTACGGTGAGCGGCCATGAGCACCCTGACGACGAGCACCTTGCCGCCCGATGAGACCCGAGGCTTCGTCCACCGCGCGTGGGAGGTCGATGTCCTGCCCGCGCTGACCCGCTATGTCGCGATCCCCGCGAAGTCGCCGGCCTTCGACCCGGAGTGGTCGGCGCACGGCCACATCGACCAGGCCGTCGCGCTCATCGAAGCGTGGGTCCGAGGCCGCCCGATCGAGGGTCTCGGCGTGGAGACGTTCCGGCTGCCGGGCCGGACGCCGGTCCTCCTCGCGGAGGCGCCCGGCGCGGCGCCCGAGACCATCCTGCTCTACGGCCATTGCGACAAGCAGCCGGAGATGACGGGGTGGGCCGACGGCCTGGGCCCCTGGACGCCGGTCCGCCGCGGCGAGCGCCTCTACGGCCGCGGCGCCCAGGACGACGGCTACGCCGCCTTCTGCGCGCTCACCGCCATCGAGGCCGTCCAGCGCGCCGGGGTGCCGCACGCGCGCTGCATCGTGCTCGTCGAGGCGAGCGAGGAGAGCGGGAGCCCGGACCTGCCCGCCTACATGGAAGCCTTCGCGTCCCGGATCGGGACGCCCGACCTGGTGATCTGCCTGGACTCGGGGTGCGGCAACTACGATCAGCTCTGGGGCACCACGTCGCTGCGCGGGCTGATCAACGGGATTCTGACCGTCCAGGTGCTGACCGAAGGCGCGCACTCGGGCGCGGCCGGCGGCATCGTGCCCTCGAGCTTCCGGATCGCCCGGCAGCTCCTGTCGCGCCTCGAGGACGAGCGGACGGGGGCGATCGTGCCACGCGACTTCCACGTCGAGGAGCCCGCAATCCGAACGGCCGAGGCGCGGGCGGTGGCCGAGGTGCTGGGCGCCGAGATCGCCGCGCGGTTCCCGGTCGTCGAGGGGATGCGCTATGCCCAGGCGGACCCTGCCGACCTGCTGCTGGCCAACACCTGGGCGCCGACGCTCGGCATCACCGGCGCCGCCGGCCTGCCCGCGCTGGCCGACGGGGGCAATGTGCTCCGCCCCTCGACCTCGCTCAAGCTGTCACTCCGGGTGCCTCCGACCCTCGACGTCCCACGCGCGGCCGGGCGCCTCCGGGAGATCCTCGAGGCCGACCCGCCCTACGGCGCGCGCGTGCGCTTCACGGTCGACAGCCTCTCGCCGGGCTGGGACGCCCCGGCCAGCGAGCCGTGGCTGCTCGACGCCGTGCACGCGTCGTCCCGCCGCCACTTCGGCCGGCCGGCCATGTTCGCCGGGCTGGGCGGCTCCATCCCCTTCATGGCCATGCTCGGGGAGCGCTTCCCGCGCGCGCAGTTCTTCATCACCGGCACCGGCGGCCCCGGCTCCAACGCCCACGGCCCGAACGAGTTCCTGCACCTGCCCTTCACCGAGCGCCTCACCGCCTGCGTGGCGGACCTGATCGCCGCCCACCATCGGGCCCGCCGGCCCTAGCCCGTCCCCGCCGGCCGCGAGCGCCGCGGGCGGGCCTGCAGCTCGTAGATGGGCTCAGCCTACCGAGCCGGGCGAGGCCCGGTCAACGCGCCTCACCTCGGCCCTGCCGTCCGGCGCCTCACCTCCGGCAGCACCTCGCGCCCGAGCAGCTCGAGGCCGGCCAGGATGTCGTCTTGAGCCATCCCGGGCCAGCTCACCCGCATGGTGGCGTGCGTCACCCCGGCCCGATGCTGGCGAAGGAGGGCATCCACCACCTGCGCCGGCGAGCCGAGGGCGAACCGATCGGCGGCCAGCCGCCGGAGCTGCGCCTCCGGCGCGGCCTCGAGATCGAGGGTGATGCCCGGAATCCCCCACGCGAGATAGGCCTTGTACTTCTCTAGCAGGAAGGGCGCGGCCCGGCGGATCGCCGTGTCCTCGTCGGGCGCGCACACGACCTCGAGCAGCCGGCAGACGTGCTGGCTCGCCGGCAGGCCCGCCGCAGCCCGGGCGGCGGCAAAGGCGGCTGCCTGCGCGGCGAACTCGTCGACCGTGGGCACCGGCACCACCATCCAGCCGTCGGCGATGCGGGCCGCCCGGGCGATGCCGGCCGGCACCTGTGACCCGATCATGATCGGCGGTCGCGGCCGCTGAAGCGGCCGGGGCCGGATGCTGACGCCGTCGAGCCGCCAGTGCCGTCCACGATGGGTGACGCGATCCTCCGTCCACAGCCGGCGGATGATCTCGACCCCTTCGGTGAGCCGGCTCACCCGCTCGGCCATCGGCACCCCGAACACGGCGAACTCCTCCAGCCGGTAGCCGAGCCCCACGCCGAGCAGGAACCGACCCCCGCTGATCAGGTCCAGGAAGGCGCCGACCTCGGCCAGCTCGACCGGGTTGTGGAGCGGCAGCAGCACGAGGTTGGTGCCCAGCCACAACCCCTCGGCCTCGGCCGCCAGCCGCTGCAGCAGCGGCAGGAGCGGGAAGTAGTGGAAGCCCGGTGTGACGTGGTGCTCGCCGCTCCAGATCGAGTCGAAGCGAAGCTG
>DASYQW010000237.1 GCA_036005065.1 Candidatus Methylomirabilota bacterium
GAGATCGTCCAGGCTCCCCGGCCGTGACTTCGGCAGCGTCTGCATCTGGGCCCGGCTCTCCACCTGGAAGACGCCCACCGTGTCGGCCGCCTGGAGCATCTCGAAGACTTCCGGGATCTCCTCGGGCAGTCGATCGAGGTCGAGGCAGACGGCGCAATCGTGCTCGACGAGTTGGAGCGTCTCGTCGATGGCGGCGAGCATGCCCAGGCCGAGCAGGTCCAGCTTGATGAGCTTGAGTGTCTCGACGTCGCGCTTGTCGAACTGGACGACGACCCGATCGGGCATCGTGGCCCGTTCGAGCGGAGCGATGTCGATGAGCGGAGCGGCGGTGACGAGCATCCCGCCGCTGTGGATGCTCAGGTGGCGCGGGAAGCCGTCGATGCGGGCGCAGAACTCCAGCCAGCGCTCCCAGTCGGACAGGTTGCGGGTGCTGCCGCCACGGGCCTGGGGCGATGGCTCGGGCTCGACCCGAGCAACGGAGGAGTTGGCGCCCCGATCGGTGGCCCGCGGCGGAGGCAGCGGCATGCCGCTCTCCGGGTCGATCTCCCGGCCGGCAACCATCGCCGGCGCAATGAGCGGATCCGCGATTGGTGCTCCGAGGTCCGAGGCGGAGCTCCGCGACGCCATCGGCCCGAGGACTCGCTCGCGGTCGGACGCGTAGCCCGTCCCCTTGCCGGTCCGCAGCCACGCCACGCTTGCCGGCGTATCGCCGGGGCCGCCCTCGTCGTCGGTCCGACCGCCTGGCCGAACCGACGGCGGCGACTCCGGCGCCCCTTCCCACATCCCCGAGCGTGAAGGGCCGATCGCGGCAGCGTGATCACCCACCAGTTGGGTACCTTGCACGTCACTCCGTTCCAGCTCCCGCAGCCAGGCGAACGGCTTTGGCGCATCTGGGTCCACCGGCTTCGGCGGCTGGCGCCAGGGCGGCACCTTCCCGATTAGTGGCACCCTGGTGTTGAGCTGGCCCATCCAATCCATGAGCTCTTCGCCCGCCGCGAGTCTTCCGGGGTCCGCGGCAGAGGTCTCCAAAGCCGTCCGCCCAGGGACTCCGACCCTGGTGTGGTTCAGCTGACCCATCCCGTCGACCAGACCGCGCGCCGCCGCCTCGCGTGCCGCCGACTCGGCCGGCTCCTCTTCGCCGGGCCGTCGGAAGAACTCGGCGAAACCGCCGTCCGCCTCGAGATCGCGGCGGACCATGACGCTGTCGTACGTTTCGAGCGCCTTGGCGACCCGGTCGACGATGGGCCGCGGAAACCCCAGCGCGTAGCCGACCTCTCTGACCGCCGACCGGGCCCGGTAGGTCACGAGGTTGCAGACCATCCCGGTGTGCTCGGCACCGTAGCGACCGTAGACGTACTGGATGACCTCCTCCCGCCGCTCGCTCGAGAAGTCGATATCGACGTCGGGGTACGTCGTCCGGCCCTCGTTGATGAACCGCTCGAACAGGAGGTTGTGGCTGATCGGCTCGACCCGGCTGATGCCGAGCGTGTACGCCACGATCGAGCTGGCCGCGCTCCCCCGGCCCTGGGCGGGGATCTTCTGCTCCTTCGCGAAGCGCATGAGGTCCCAGCAGATCAGGAAGAACTCGGCGAGCCCGGCCCGCTCAATCACCTCGAGCTCGTGCGCGAGGCGGTTGACGACCGCCGGCGTCATGGGGTGATAGCGGTGCCTGGCCCCTTCCCAGCACAGCGACGAGAGGTACGAGAACGGCGTCTCGCCGCGGGGCACGGGGAAGCCCGGGAACCGATAGCGCTCAAACCCCAGGTCGACCGAACAGCCGGCGGCGAGCTCCGCTGCGGA
>DASYQW010000238.1 GCA_036005065.1 Candidatus Methylomirabilota bacterium
TGACCGTAACCGTCGCCCTTGACCACAGCCATGAGCTCGGCGCCGGGTGGCTTGAGGAGCCGAACGTTGTGGCGGATGGCGTCCAGGTCCACCTCGACGACCGTTGGACGGTACCGGATCACCGGCCAAGGACCTCCGCGACGGCACCCGGCACGCGCGAAAGGACGTCACCCGCCGTGGCGCCCTCGCCCTTCTCCGCTCCCGCGAGCGCGCCGGCGATCCCGTGGAGGTAGGCACCGGCCGTGGCCGCGTCGAGCGGCGCCAGGCCCCGGGCGATCAGCCCGGCGATCATCCCTGTCAATACGTCGCCCGTCCCGCCGGTGGCCAGGGAGGGCCCGCCGGTGGTGTTGATCCGAACCCTCCCGTCGGCCGAGGCGATCACGGTCCGGCTCCCCTTCAACAGGACGGTGGCCTGGACGTCGGACGCGAGCTTTCGAGCGTGGCCCACCCGGTCGACACCAACGTCCGCCGCGGTGATCCCGGCCAACCTGGCGAACTCGCCCGCGTGCGGCGTGAGCACAGCCTCCGCGCGGCGGTCGGCGAGCTCGGCGGCCCTGCCGGTGAAGGCGTTCAAGCCGTCGGCGTCGACCACGATCGGCACGGGACATGACCGGACGAACGACCGGATGAACGAGGTGGTCTCCTCGTCGGTGGTCATCCCGGGACCGATGGCGACGGCGTCGGCCGAGCGCACCACCTCGTCCAGGCGATCGGCCGGCCCGGCCACCGTCCCCGCGTCCGTCGCCGGCAGCGGGATGAAGGTGGTCTCCCGGAGCGCCGTCTGCACCACCGGCAGGATGCCCTCCGGCACGGCCACGCTGACCAGCCCCGCACCGACCCGGTACGCGGCCTCGCCCATCAGGCTCACGGCCCCGGTCATCAACCTCGACCCGCCGATCACCATCACGACGCCGGCGTCCCGCTTATGCGTGTCCGGCGGCCGGGTGGGCAACATGGCCGCCACGTCCTCGCCCTCGGTCAGCCCCACGTCGGCTCGCAGGAGGTCGGTGGGGAACCCGATGTCGACCACTTGGACCAGGCCGGCGTGCAGCGCGCCTGGAAGGAGCACGATCCCGAGCTTTGCCGCCCCGAAGGTGACGGTCACGTCGGCCGTCACCGCGCGGCCTTCCACCGACCCGGTCTCGCCGTTCACGCCCGAGGGGATGTCCACGGCCACCACGGGCCCGCCCCAATCGTTCAACCCCGCGATGGCGCGCTCCCAGTCGCCCTCAGGAGACCCGCGGAAGCCGGTGCCGAAGATGGCGTCGACTGCGACGTCGGCCCGGCCCAGCTCGCGCGCCAGCGTGGCCCGCGAGAACGGCCGGACGCGCGCGTCGGTCTCGACCAGCTGCCGGAAGCTCGTCGCCGCCGGTTGTTTGAGCGACTCGGGCGGCTCGAGCATCACAACCGATGTGCGGATCCCCCATCGCCCCAGGTGACGCGCGGCCACCAGTCCATCGCCACCGTTGTTCCCCTTGCCGCACAGGACGACGGCGCGCCGGCCGGAGACGCCGCCGGCGACCGCCGTGGCTGCTCGAGCCACCTCCCAGCCGGCCCGCTCCATCAGGCTCGCGGCATCGATGCCTCGGGCCTGGCTTTCGCGATCGAGGATCGCGGCCTCCGCCGGCGTGAGGACCGGCTTCACCGGGCCACCGCGACGGCGAACGCCACGGCGAGCGCGCGCTCGTGGGTGAAAGTGATGAGGACCTGCGAGATGCCCCCCGCGTCGGCTCGTACCTTCGCATTGCCCGCGAGGATTATCGACGGCGCGCCGCTCGGATGCCGGCTCACGCTGATGTCCTGCCACCGCTTGCCCCGGTAGCCGCCGAGGGCCTTGATCACCGCCTCCCGCGCGGCGAACCGCGCCGCGTAGGACTCGGCCGGCCTGGCCTTCGCATCGCAGTACGCGCGCTCCTCCGGAGTGAACACCCGTTCCCGCATCGTCGTGTGGCGGGCCAGGGCCCGCTCCATCCGGTCGATCTCGCACACGTCCACACCCAGCCCGATGATCTCCACGGCCATAGGGTAGCCCCCGGTCCGGCCGGGGCGCCTACTCGACGGTGACGGACTTGGCCAGGTTGCGGGGCTGATCCACGTCACAGCCCCGAAGCTTCGCGATGTGGTACGCGAGGAGTTGCAACGGCACGGTCACCACCACTGGCGCCAGCAGCTCGGGGGTGCGTGGCACGAACACCACGTGCTGCGCGATCTCCCCGATGCGGTCGTC
>DASYQW010000239.1 GCA_036005065.1 Candidatus Methylomirabilota bacterium
AATCCCTTCTTCCTCGAAGAGCTGGCCTGGGCAATCGCGGAGCGGGCTTCCGCCCACGAGCCTGCGAGCATCCCCGAGACCGTTCAGGGAGCCCTCCTGGGCCGAATCGATCGGCTGCCGCAGGCGCGGCGTCGGCTGCTCCAGACGGCCTCCGTGCTCGGCCGGGGGTGTCCCGCGCGCCTGCTGCGCGCGGTCTGGGAAGACGCCGACGACATGACCGACCATCTCCGGGAGCTCCAGCGGCTCGAGTTCCTGTACGAGCGGCCCGGGGTGGAGGAACCGCTCTACGTCTTCAAGCACGCCCTGACGCAAGAGGTGGCCTACGAGAGCCTTCCCTCGGAGCGACGACGCCTGCTCCACCGTCGGGCCGTCGGCGCCCTCGAATCCCTGCACGCCGAGCGACGCGTCGAACACGTCGACGAGCTCGCTCACCACGCGGTCCGGGGCGAGCTGTGGGAGCAGGCCCTCGCCTACCTCCGTCAGGCGGGGGCCAGGGCGGCGGCCCGATCCGGCTTCCGGGAGGCCGCGGCGCACTTGGAGGGCGCGCTCCGGGTCCTGGCGCATCTTCCCGAGAGTCGCGACGTCCTGGAACAGGCCATCGACGTCAGGGTCGAGCTGCGCAATGCACTCCTGCCCGTCGGCGAAGAAGCCCGGATCTTCGCGTACCTTCGCGAGGCCGAGGCCATCGCCGCGGCCCTCGGCGATGAGCGTCGGCTCGGAACGGTCTTCCTCGCCCGGACCTTCCATCTCATCATGATGGGCGCCCACCAGGAGGCGCTCGAGTGCTGCCGGCGCGCGCTGGCCGTGGCCACCGCCATCGGGAGCTTCCCGCTCGAGGTCAGGGCCAAGTACTATCTCGGCGGGATCTACGAGTACCTGGGCGACTATGGCCGGGCGATCGAGTCCCTGAGGGAAACCGCGGCCCGGCTCGACGGCGAGCGGATCCGTGAACAGCTCGGCTCGACCGGCTACCCTTCGGTCCTCTCGCGTGCCTGGCTGGTGTGGTGCCTGGCCGAGGTCGGAGAGTTCGCCGAGGCGGTCGCGCGGGGAGAGGAGATGGTGCGGATCGCCGAGACGCTCGACGACCGCTACAGCTCGATCGCGGCGTACCGGAGCGTCGGCCAGACCCACCTCAACCGGGGAGACATCCCGGCGGCCATCGCCGCGCTCGAACGCTGCGTCGGGCTCCTCGGCGCCGCCGAATTCCCGCGCTGGGTCTTCGGAACCACCACGCTGCTCGGCTACGCGTACGTGCTCTCGGGACGGCTCTTCGAGGCCGAGCCTCTCCTGAAGCAGGCGCTGGCGCGAGAGACTCCCGTGAGATCGACGCACCACGCCCGTCTGGTGGCCTGTCTCGGCGAAGCCTACCTGCTGGCCGGGCACCGGGACGACGCGATCCGGCTCGCCGGGCGCGCGCTGAGTCTCGCGCGCCAGCGAAAGGAACACAGTCACGAGGCGCACGCCCTTCGCCTCCTCGGCGAGATCGACTGCCGCCGCGATCCCCCCGACCTCGAGCAGGCCGAGGGCCACTATCGTCAGGCGCTGGAGCTGGCCGAGACGCTCGGGATGCGCCCCCTGGCGGCCCACTGCCGTCTCGGTCTCGGCCGGGTTCACGGACGAGCGGGACGAAGGCCGGCGGCCGAGGCGCATCTCGGGGCCGCCGTGCTCCTCTTCCGGGGCCTGGACATGGGGTACTGGCTGGAGCAGGCCGAGAGCGAGCTCGAAGCGATCCCCTGATTCCCGCCGGAGGGACCCCGCCGGGCGGCGACCTCAGGGCCGCAGGCTCGCAGCCGACGACTCCCAGACGCAGCGGCCCGCGACCGACGCGGCCCGCACGGCGGTCGCCCAGTAGTGGAGCCGCACAGGGTCCCGCCGCACGATGACCGTGTCGCCCAGCGCCGACGGGGTCGGCAGGGCACACTGGCCGGGCGGAGTGACGGACACCACGGCGGGCAGGAAGCCCTCAGCCGAGAACGGCTTCCCCATCGCCAGGCCGTGCAGGTAGCTCCGGGGGCCGCTGCGCTGGAACACCACCACGCTCGTCCCGTCGACGCCCTCGACGACGCCCGGGAACGAGTCGAAGACGTCCGGGCCGCCCCCGAGCACGAGCTGCTGGTCGATCCGGGCAAAGCCCGTCGCGATCGGCGTCACCTCGAAGCGGACCCACATCACGCACGAGGTGGCCGGGGTGCCCCCGCCTGGGCACCGCGTCGCGTGGACCGCCGTGAAATACGTGACCGTGCTCACCTCCGCCGTCGCCCGTCCCCCGGCCGCCTGCCTGATGCGGGCGTCGCCGGTGTCGAGCCGCACCGCGCTTCTCGGCTGAGGTGAATCGGGCGGGGTCGCGTACCGCCGCGGGCCGCGCAGGACGAAGCTCCGAAATGTCGGCGGCGTGTCCCAGACGCGAGACACGCGGTAGCGGTCATCGGAGCCAGTGCCGGTGAACACCGTGTTCACGAAGTAGACCGGGTCCCGCAGGTCGGCGGCCCAGGGGCCCGAGGTCTGAACCGGCTGCAGGGCGAAGAACGAGCGATCGCCGGGGGTGGCGCTCGGCTGAAACACGACGATCCGGGGGAGCGGCGCGCAGCCGGCCGTGTTGTCGGCCAGCGCGAGCTTGTCGAGCACGCGGACGACGGCGAAGGTGAACGCGTCGGTGGCCAACCCGTACTGGTCGGTGGTCAGGACGAGCCGCTCCGTCCCGACCGCGAGGCCCAAGTCCCCCGCGCGGCTCGCCAGGGCTGTTCCGCCGTCCCGCTTGGCGTCGATGGCGTACCGGCACCAGTGGGCGGGCTCCAGGTCTGGCGGCTCGGGACTCCGGGACACCGCGAGATGGAGCAGCGACGTCCCGCCGGCATCCGCCCGGCCCCGGTGCTGCAGCGCGGCGATGTAGAAGCGGGAATTGACCGCGTTCGGGTCAAAGAGCACCTGCGGATCGAGCACCGCGGCGCCGTCGGAAGCGCCGAAGAAGGCGCCGAGCGTCTTCGTCTGCCGGGTCCCGCCGGTCACCGTCAAGAGGCGGAGCGCCGAGTTCGCGGCCAGGATCACCCGGCTCACGCTCTTGCCGACGCTCGGGGAGGGTGGCACCAGGCCGCCAGCGGCCACCTGGTCGAGCCCCGGAAACCTGATGGTCACCGCGAGGCTCACCGATGTGGTGCGCCCGGCGGATGCGGGTTCGGCTGGGGCGATCTGGGCGGTCAATCGACCGGCCGACGCCCCGAGGACGAGAAGCAGCGAAGCGGCTCCGATCAGTAATCCACGACCAACGTGCCTCATCATGTGCCTCCCCTTGTCGGTGACGTTGCGTCACGACGCTCGTAGGAAGGCGCAAGACCCGGGCCATCAAGGAATATCGAAAAAACGCGGGCTTGCATGATGGACCCCGCGCTTCGTCACCGGTGTTGACGAATCTCCGACGACCACCGGGTACGCCGGTGGAATCGCGGCGACGAGGGTCGGGGCAG
>DASYQW010000240.1 GCA_036005065.1 Candidatus Methylomirabilota bacterium
GCGGGCTGGCCGCCGCGCTCGGTCTCATCGCGCTCGGAGGAGCCGCCTGGCACGGGTGGCCGGGGCCCCTCGACCCGACGCGGCAGGTCGTGGTGTTCCTGGGCGACAGCATCACCTCGGGCGAGGGAATTCCTCCGGAGGCCGCGTTTCCCATCCTTCTCGGTCGGGCTCTCGGCATCCCCGTGCGAAATGCCGGCGTCTCGGGCGACACGTCGGGCGGCGGCCTCCGGCGCCTCCAGAGCGACGTCCTCGTCCATCGCCCCAAGCTCGTGGTCGTGGTCCTCGGCGTCAACGACGTCGTCGACTACCACCAGCCACCCGCGGAGACGCTCGGGAATCTTCGGCAGATCGCGCGTCGGCTCCGCAAGGACGGCGCGGGCGTCGTCCTCGTCCACATCCGCCTGGCCGAGTTCGGGAGCGAGGTCTACCGCGAGGGATTCCGCGAGATCGCCCGCCGGGAGCGCGCCTGGCTGGTCGAGGACTTCTTCGCCGGCGTCTATCCCCGCTTCACGCCCGACGGGCTCCACCCCAGCCGGGAGGGCCACGCGCGGCTGGCCACCCGGCTGGAACCGCTCCTCCGTGAAATCCTCGCCCGGTAGGCGGACCCGGACCGGCCCCTGGCCGGGGCTACTTGATCCCCTTCATGCGGAGGCGCAGGTTGTTCGGGCTGTCGGCGAACTGAAGCGCGGCGTCCTGCGTGATCTTCTTCTGCTGGTAGAGGGCGAGCAGCGCCTGGTCGAACGTCTGGAGCCCCTCGTTGAGGCCCTCCTCGATCGCCTGCCGGATCGTCTCCAGCTCCCCCCGCCGGACCAGCGCCTGGATCCGCGGCGTGTTCAGCATGATCTCCATCGCCGCCGATCGCCCCTTGCCGTCGGCTCGGGGGACGAGCCGCTGGGCGATGACCGCCCGGAGCATGAGTGACAGCTGCATCAGGATCGACTCCCGCACATCCGGCGAAAAGAAGTTCAGGAGCCGCTCGATGGCGCCGGTGGCGTTCGTCGCGTGCAGGGTGGACAGGACGAGATGACCCGTCTCGGCCGAGTGGAGCGCGATGGCGACGGTCTCGCGATCGCGGAGCTCGCCGACGAAGATCACGTCCGGCGCCTGCCGGAGCGCGTTCTGCAGCGCGACCACGTAGGACTCGGTGTCGATCCCCACCTCGCGCTGCGAGATGACGCTCTGCCTCCGCTCGTGGATGAACTCCACCGGGTCCTCGATGGTCACGATGTGGCCGGGAGCGTTCAGGTTGCGGTGGTGGAGCATGGCCGCGACGGTCGTGGACTTCCCCGCGCCGGTGGCCCCCACCACCAGAAGGAGCCCCTGGCGCTCCATGGCGAGCCCGCCGAGGAGCGGAGGCAGTTCCAGGGACTCGAAGGTCGGGATCTCGGTCTTCACGCGCCGGAGGACGAGCCCGGTCGCTCCCAGCGTCCGGTAGCCGTTGAGGCGGAACCGGCCGAAGGTCGGGTGCACGTAGGAGAGATTGGCTTCCCCGGTCGCCTCGAACGTCTTCCGGTACCCCTCGGGCATCATGAAGATCACCAGCTTCTGGAGGTCGAGCCGTGTGAGGACCGGGGCGTTCCCGAGCGGCGCCGCCACGCCATCGACCTTCAGGGTCGGCGGGGTGCCCTCGATGAGGTAGACGTCGGAGGCATTGGACGTGACCGCCGCGCTCAGGACCGGATCGAGATCTGCCATGTGTCAGTTCGCGCCGGGGGGGAGCGGCGGCGCTCCGCCCCCAGACCCCCCCACCGCATTCATCAAGCGCTGGTACGCGCCGGTCATGGGTTCACGGCCTCTCAGCGAGCCGCCGCGGCGGCCGGGGCGCCGGCCGACCCGCCGAAGCCGGCCTGGCCGGCGGTACTGGAGAGCAGGATCGACTCGGCGTGGGCCCGGTCGACCCGTCCCTGCATCAAGAGGGTCTTCAGCGCCTGCTCGAGGCTCTGCATCCCGAGCTGAGTGCCGGTCTGAATGGCCGACGGCATCTGGTGCGTCTTGGCCTCGCGGATCAGGTTCCGGATGGCGACCGTCGCCACCATGATCTCCAGGGCGGCGACCCGTCCCTTCTTGTCCTTGGTCGGAAGCAGAAGCTGGGAGACGACACCCTGGAGGGCTTCGGCCAGCTGGACCCGGATCTGCTGCTGCTGGCCCGGAGGAAAGGCGTCGATCACGCGGTCGATCGTCTTCGGCGCGCTCTTGGTGTGGAGGGTCCCGAAGACGAGGTGGCCGGTCTCGGCGGCGGTCAGGGCCAGGCTGATGGTCTCGAGGTCCCGCATCTCACCGACCAGGATGACGTCCGGATCCTCCCGGAGCGCGGCCCGGAGGGCGCTGGCGAACGACTTCGTGTGGGGCCCGATCTCGCGTTGATTCACCAGCGAGGTCTTGGACCTGTGCACGAACTCGATGGGGTCCTCCAGCGTGATGATGTGCTTCCTCGTCGTCGAGTTGATGAGGTCGATCATCGCGGCCAGGGTGGTCGACTTGCCCGACCCGGTCGGCCCGGTGACCAGCACGAGACCGTTCTCGCGGGCGGCGAGCGCCTGGATGACCTCGGGCATTCCCAGCTCCTGGAGCGTCCGGAGCTGGGTCGGGATGACCCGGAACACGGCCCCCTCGCCGTTCCGCTGGTTGAAGACGTTGACGCGGAACCGGGCGATGTCGCCGAGCTCGATGGCGAAGTCGAGGTCGCGGGATTCCTCGAACTGGCGCCGCTGATCGTCGTTCAGGATCTCGTAGACCATCCGGTGGACGGCGTCTTTGCTCAAGGGCTCGTTATCGATGGGGGTGAGCTCGCCGTGAAGACGCATCAGCGGCTTCGACCCCGCCGAGAGGTGCAGGTCCGAGGCTCCCCGTTCCTTGGTCTGGATCAGGAGATCCGCGACATCCATGTTGCCTGTGACCCCTGTCGGTTCAAGAGCTCCCGCCGCAGGTCATCGGTCATCGGGAGCGCCCCGATCCGATGCCGCGACCCTTGCCGCTGCACATTGGCCAGTCCGGTCGTGGCGTTGAGCAGCGGAAGGCGGGGGATGTCGAGAGCCAGGAGATGGGAGAGGCCGGTCGCATTGGTCCCGAAGCCGAGGCCGCCCAGCACGAGCGCGCCCTGCTCGGCCGCGCCGACGGCGACCAGACAGGTGCCGGCGTCGGTGAGGTCCTCGACCAGGACGACGTCGGGCGGGTGAGTCAGGATCGTCGCGGCGGCCTCACCGAACTCGCCCGGCAGCTCGGCCTGCACGAAGTCGGGCACCACGAAGGAAACCGACCGTTCGAGGGTGACCACCTTCTTGGTCGGCGCGGCCGCCACCTGCGCGAGCGCGTAGAGCAGCGCCGAGCGCGAGCGGGGGTCCCACCCGGTGACGAAGACGAGTCCGCTGGAAGAGGCGAGCCGTACCAGTGTCTCGCGGACCGAAGCCTCCACGTCGAAGCTCTCGAGCGTGGGAGGGCCTTGCCCGCGGTGGGAGATCCACACGCTGACGGCCTCGCCATAGAGCGTCGGAAAGAACAACAGCTCGAGCTCGACCTCCTGCTGCTCGAGCCGCGTGCGGACGTGGCTCTGCCGCGGCAGGCTCTCGCCGCGGAGGCCGGCCAGAATCCGGAACCGGGAGACCACCGGGCCCAGGAGCTGGCGCGGCAGCCGGGCTCGCTCGACCAGCTGGCCGTCGACCCGGTTCCGCACACGGACCTCCTGGGCGAGGGGCTCGACGTGGATCTCGGTCGCCTCCTCTCGGAGCGCTCCCAGGAGCATGGCGTACACCTGCGCCACGCCGGTCGGGTCGCGCTCGACCGGCCCGGGCCCCGCGGCGACCTCCGCGTAGCGGACGCCGGCCGGGCGCGCGCTCGGCGGGAATGCCTTGTCCAGGAGGTGGGCGATCGTCTCATGCGAGGCGATGGCCGTCCCGACGTGCGCGCCCGTCAGCGCCTCCAGCTCCACGACGGCTTGTTGATTCAGCGGATCGGCCAGGATGACGGTCAGCTCGTTCCCCACCTGGAGGACGGGAAACGCCTGGTGCCGCCGGAGGATCTCCTCGGGCATCGTGCGGGCCAGATCGAGGTCGACCATCTCCTCGCGGAACTCGACGTACGGGATTCCGAGCAGCTCGGAGAGCGCCCAGTTGAGCTCGTCGGCCGTCAGCGCGCCCATCTCGACCAGGATCTCGCCCAGGCGCTTGCCCTCCTGGTACTGCGACCGGAGGGCTTCCCGCAGCTGCTCGGGCGAGACAAACCCCCGCTCGACCAGGATCTCGCCCAGCTGGCGCTTGGGCCGCTCGCTCACGGATCGGCCTCGGTGAGAGCCCGAGTGCCGGCCCGGCCGTTGGAGCCGGGCCGGGTCACGGTGATCGCTCGGCGAGGACCTGCCGCAGGATATCGGTGAGCTCATGCGGCAAGAACGGCTTGGTCAGGTGGGCCGTGGCCCCGACCCCGGCGCTGAGGGTGCGGTACACGGGCTCGGCCTGGCCGGTGAGGACGATGACCGGGATCTGCTTGGTCGCCGGGTGACCGCGGAGGCGGGTGAGCGTGGTGTAGCCATCCATGTTCGGCATCATGACGTCCATGATGATGGCGGCGGGCTGGTACTCCATGGCCCGCTCGGCCGCCTCCTCGCCATCGTTCGCGTCCAGCGTGCGAAACCCCGCCTCGGCCAGCACCTCGCACACGAACTCGCGGATCATCGGATCGTCGTCGGCCACCAGGATGAGCGGCCCTCCGGACGCCCCTACCCGCTCGCCCACGCTACACCGCCTCCTCGATCGTCCCGACTCGCGCGAGTCGCACGAAGACCGGCGGGATGCCGGTCCGCTCGAGCACCAGGCCGGCCTCCTCGATGCGCGTCAGCCGGCCCTGAACGCTCCAATCCTTGGCGAGCTTGACGTAGACTTCCTTGCCGACGAGGGTCTCGAGGAATCGCTCCACCGTCGCTGGCCCCTCCCTGGTGGCGGCCCTATTCTGGCGGCAAGGGTCATCGGAGTCAATGGCTCCGGCGTCCGGTAAATGCGCGCCAGACCGCCCTTCTCCACTGGGGATTTCCCTGATGCCGTCGGCCCCCGTGACGCGCGGCGCGGCCCTTGCGTGGTGGGCGACATCCGAGGTAGCGTACACTCCGCCGGCGGCGCTGACGCGTCTCGGCGGAAGAGGTCACCGACATGGAACGCACGGTGTTCAAGGCGGGTCGCGTGGCGAACGCGGCGGTCTCGGGCTGGCTACCCGACCACGCCGTCCTCACCGACGGCGCCCGGATCCGGGCGGTCGTGCCGCAGGCCAACCTCCCGAGCGACATCGTCGAGACCCATCGCCTCCACGATCTGGGCGACGTCTCCCTGATACCGGGCCTCGTCGACGTGCACGCCCACATGCACTGCTCGGCCACGGCCGACGCCTATGACCTGGTGACCTCCGAGACGCTCCCCCGGCTCATCATGCGGGCGGCGGCGAACGTCCGCCACGCGCTCTTGAGCGGCGTCACCACGCTCCGGGACCTCGGCAGCAAGAACGAGGTGGCGTTCCCGGTCCGGGAAGCCATCCGGGCCGGCGTCATTCCCGGCCCGCGCCTGCTGGTGGCGGGGACACCCATCACTACCACCGCCGGGCACTGCCACATGTTCGGGACGGAGGCGGACACCCGGGATCAGGTGGTGACGGCGGTCCGGAGGCAACGGAAGCTGGGAGCCGACTGCATCAAGCTGATGGCCACCGGCGGGATGTTCACCCCGACCGCCAACCCTCGCACCGTCCAGTACCCCGTGGAGACGCTCACGGCCGCCGTGCGCGAAGCCGAACGGCTGGGGCTTCCGGTGGCGGCCCACACCCTGTCGGCGGC
>DASYQW010000241.1 GCA_036005065.1 Candidatus Methylomirabilota bacterium
TACAGCAAGGCGGCAGGGGAGCTGGCCCTCCGGTGGGCCGAGGTGAGCCGGCTGATGTTCGACTACCAGACGCGCGCGCTGTCGGCGGTCGAGAGCTATCTCCGCGCCCGTGGTGGGGAAAGCTAGGGCGGGGCCCTCTTCGCCGGCCAGCGGGCACTCGCCGTTCGAATGCCGACGGATGTCGGGGTCGGCACCTCGCTTGCACAGCTGGGGTGTCGTGGCGCGGATTCTCGTTATCGACGATGACTTGGGATGGCGCGAACTCTACGGGCTCGAGCTCGGAGACGCCCACGAGATTCTCCAGACCGCCGATCCGATCGAAGGCCTCGACTACGTGTACGCCTTTGCCCCGGATCTCCTGATCCTGGACTGTCAGATGCCGGAGATGTCGGGTCCGGAGCTTCTGGCCACGCTGCGCACCCGAGGCATCCGCGTCCCCGTGATCCTCTGCACCGCGAATCCGAGCCAGGTCCGCGACGTGAAATGCGACGGCGTGGTCGCCAAGACCACCGATCTGCGACGCCTGCGGCGTACCATAGACCGGGTCCTGGCCGAGCGGGACTCGCGTCGCCACGGGCGCGCAGCCTGACCGTCGAACGCGGGCCGCCCGGGAGAACCGGTGGCCACGACATCGCGTTCCTGGCTTTCCCGATCCTCGTCGCCCTCCTGGTGGCTCGCTGCGGTCATCGCGCTCCTCGTCGCGGGCTGCGCGACGGCGCCCCCGCCGAGCCCGGCGCCTCCCCCCGTCGCCGCGCCGACGCCTCCGCCCGTCGCCGCGCCGGCGCCCAGCCCCGGCGGGGGTCCGATCGTCACCACGCCCCCGCCCTCCCCACTTCCGGAGCCGTCCGCTCCGCCGACGACGGTGCCGCTGCCACCAACCCCGCCACCGGCCCCGCCTCCGGCTTCTCCTCCGGGGCCGCCGGCTCCAGACCCGGCCGAGGCAGCCGACCGTGAGCTGGCGGCCCGCGTCGAGCGAGCCCTGGCGGGGGATCCGGCCCTGCGCGACGCGGTGATCGAGGCCGAGGCGCACGGCGGCCAGGTCACCCTCAAGGGTACCGTCCCGACCTTCCGCGAGCGCGCCCGCGCGATCGAAGCGGCGCTGCGGGTGCCCGGCGTGAGGAGCGTCCGCCCGCGTCTGTCCCTCCAATCCCGATGACGATCGTCACCCGGCGGGACGCGAGCGGCGTCGAGGTCGCGCTCCCGTCCCGGCCGGCCCGCATCGTCTCGCTGATTCCCAGCATCACCGAGATCCTGTTCGCTCTCGGGCTCGACGAGCGGATCGCCGGCGTCACCCGGTTCTGAGTCGAGCCGCGGGGCCGGGTGGCCTCGAAGCCGAAGGTCGGAGGCGAGAAGGACCCCGATCTCGAGAAGATCCGCGCCCTCGTCCCCGATCTCGTCGTGGCCAACATCGAGGAGAACCGCCGGGACGTCGTGGAGCGGCTCCGAGCGTGGGGCATCCCGGTGTGGGTCACATTCCCTCGGTCGGTCTGGGATGGCATCCAGCTCGTCCGCGAGCTGGGCGAGGTGACCGGCGCGGTCGCCGAAGGGACCGCGCTGGCCGCCGCCCTCGAGGAGCGCTATCACGCGGCCGAGCGGGTGACGGCGGGACGGCCGCCCGTCCGCGTGTTCTGCCCGATCTGGCGGGGGCCGTACATGACCGTGAACCGCGATACCTACGTCCACGACATGCTCCGCATCTCGGGGGGCGGCAACATCTTCGCCGACCGGCCCGCGCGCTACCCCGAGGTCACCCTCGAGGAGGTCGCGGCCGCCGCTCCCGAAGTCATCCTCCTGCCCGACGAGCCCTATCGCTTCCGCCCCGCGCACCTGCCCGATTTCCAGGCGTTTCCGGAGATCCCCGCCGTGGCCGCCGGGCGCCTTCGCTTCGTCGACGGCAAGCTCCTTTCCTGGTATGGGCCCCGGATCGCCGAAGCCCTCGAGCGCCTCCCGGCGTTCCTGGCGCTCTGAGCGGCCGTCTTGGCATCGGCGAGCTCGAGCCAGAGTTCGACCTCCACCGGCATGCCGCCGGCGAGCCCACGGGCGGGCCGGAGCCACACCACCGGCGCGTTGGCCGGGCCGAAGGCCTGCCGCACGACCGCGACACCACCCGCGACCACGCCGTGCCGGAGCGCATCGGGAGTGGCGTCGACGAAGCAGGTGAGGGCGACGCACCGGCGGAGTCGTGCCAGCGAGCCGACTCCGGCCCGCGCCGCCGCGAGGGCGTTCAGCGTGGCGAGGCGTACGGCGGCCCGGGTCTGAGCGGGCGTCAGCTCACGCCCGGCCCGACCCCGGTAGCGGAGGACGCCTCGGCGCTCGGGATCGTGGCCCGAGACGAAGAGGA
>DASYQW010000242.1 GCA_036005065.1 Candidatus Methylomirabilota bacterium
CATGAAGACGCGCCGATGGCTCATCGTCGTCCAGCAGGGGCACCGTGAACTCTACGAGTTCCTGCGCCAAAACTTCATGGCGGAGGCGCCCATCGACCTGATTTACGAGCGACGGGTCGGGGAACGTCGCCGTGGCGGCAACGCGCCGAGATCGGATCGACGCCAGGCGGATCGCCGGCAGCGACGGCCGACCGCCTGGTTCTTTCAGGGCGGCCTGCGGGATGCTGGCCGAAGTCCGGCCGAGACATCGGGACGCGCCGAGACTGCTCCGAAGCCGGCGGCCGAGATTGGCTCGAAGCGCTGTCCTGAGTGCGGCCTCGTGGTCGGATTCGAGATGCCGCGATTTCCCCAGCCGCCTTCGCGGATCGAAGTCGAGGTGATTCACCTGAAAGATTCGGCCGCGGGCCGTCACCAAATCGAGGTGGCCGCCTTCTCCGGGTCAGGCCGCCCGCTCCTGGTGCAGCGCATCCAGCCGAGTCCCCAGCGATAAGTTCGGCGGTCAGTCGCCGCGCGGCGTGCCCGGTTGCGGGAGGCCCTCCCGAGACGGGCTCAGATAGGGATGAAGCCGGCCCAGGATCCCCCGCGCGTGCGTGCCCGCCCAGAACACACGCCGGCATCCCGCGCACTCCCAGAACTCGGTCTGGGTCGCCAGGGTGTAGGGAGGCACCCGGTCGCGCACCTGGGCGGGGCGACGAGAGGCGAGCACGCCGTTGCACTCCAGGCAGCGACTGAGCGGAGCCCGGGAGACGAGTCCGCAGGCGTCCATCACCCCGCGCAGCTGGGCGTCGAGATCCTCGGCGCGGACCAGGAGCCCCGCGGCCCCCGCCCGCGCCGCCAGCCCCGCGTCGCGGGTGAGGAGGCGCCGCCGCTCGCGTAACGCGATCCCCAGGAGCCGCGAGTCCGGCGCATCCCGGAAGTAGAGCGTGTCGTAACCGAGCGCCCTGAGCCAGCGCGCCAGCTTCCCGAGCATCACATCGGCCACGAACCGCGTCTCGCTCACCAGTGTCACCGGACGGCGCCAGGCCTCGGGTTGCGGCCTCGTCACCCGTATTGTATCCTGCCCGCGCCCCATGCTCCTGCCCACGGCCGAACGCCTGTACCGGATCCTCTATCACGGCTTCCTGTCGCGCCTTCCCGAGGACCGGGCGGTGCGGATCGGCCAATCGCTCCTTCGCATCCTCCCCGTCGAGCGCTTCCCGGTCTTCACCCTCGACGACCCGCGCCTCGCCGTGGATCTCGCCGGCGTCCGCCTCCCGAACCCCGTGATCCTGTCCTCCATGTACTACGACCCGACGATCCTCCGGAAGGCGATGGCCCTCGGCTTCGGGGCCGTCACGACCAAGAGCATCACGCTCGGGCCGCGGCCCGGGCATCCGGAGCCGAACCTCGTGCGCATCACCACGCCCGAGGGGGCGGGCCTCGTCAACTGCAACGGCTTCCGGAACCCGGGACTCCAGGCGTTCCGCGCCGAGCTGGGACGATTGCCGCACTGGCGGCCGGTCATCGTGAGCGTGGCCGGCGAGTCGCCGGCGGAGTACCGGCAGCTGGTCGAGGAGCTCGAGGCCTTCGGTGACCTCGTCGAGCTGAACATCTCCTCGCCCAACACCCGCCTCGTCTACGAGCTGTCAGCCGCGCCGGAGCGCGTCCGCGCGCTCCTCAAGGAGGTCCGGGCGGCGACGGCCCGGCCGATCATCGTGAAGCTCTCGCCCGATTACCCGGAGGAGAACCGGCGCGCGATCGTGCCCGCGATCCTGGAGACAGGCGTCGACGTCGTCAACTACGGGAACACGCGCCGGGTCACGGACGCGCGCCTCTCGCAGGGCACCGGCGGGCTCTCCGGACCCGCGCTCTTCCCCGGCGTCCTGCTGGCGCTTCGCGAGCTCCGCCGTGCGCTGGATCCGCGGGTGAGGCTCATCGCGACGGGGGGGATCGACACCCCGGCCAAGGCGCTGGCGGCGATCGAGGCGGGGGCCGACGCCGTGAGCTACTTCACCGCCTTCGTCACGCGCGGCCCGACGCTGCCGCGCCGAATCGGCGAAGCCCTCCTCGGAGCCCTCGACACCCG
>DASYQW010000243.1 GCA_036005065.1 Candidatus Methylomirabilota bacterium
CCGGGGAGGAGGGGATCGGCAAGACGACGCTGTGGGGGGCGGTCCTCTCCCGGGCCCAAGCGCGCGGATTCCGGGTGCTCTCGGCACGACCCGTGGAGTCAGAAGCGACGCTGGCCTTCGCCGCCGTGGCCGACCTGTTGCGAGACGGCTTCGACCAGGCCGTGGTCTCCCTACCGGCGCCGCAGCGGACGGCGCTGGAAGCGGCCCTGCTGCGAGGCGACCGCGAGGGGATCCCGGAGCCGAGGGCCGTCGCGTTCGGGTTCCACGGCAGCCTGCTTGCCTTGGCGCGGTCCGCTCCGTTGCTCGTCGGGGTGGATGACGTGCAGTGGCTGGACGCGCCCTCGGCCCGCGTGCTCGGGTTCGCGCTCCGGCGGCTGGAGCGCGTCCCGGTCGGGGTGGTGGTTGCCCTGCGAGCCGCTCCGGATGCGGAAGTCCCGAGCCCCCTCGGTCTGGACGGGAGCTGGCCGGAGGAGCGGATCTACCGTGTGCCGGTCCGCCCCCTCGGCCTGGAGGTGCTCCGACGGATCCTTCTCTCCAAGCTCGGGACGGGATTGCCCCACTGGGCGCTGGTGCAGCTCCACGAGGCCTCGGGTGGGAATCCGTTCCTCGCTCTGGAGCTGGCGCGAGCCCTCGTGCGACGCGGGGTCGATGTCCAGCCCGGGCAGGCACTCCAGATACCAGAACGACTGGCGGAGTTGTTGAGCGAACGGCTCGCCCTGCTGTCCAGGTCGGTCCGCGAGCTACTCCTTTTCGTCTCGGCCTCGCCGCAGCCGACGCTGACGTCGATCGCGCGGGCGCTTGGGGATCCGCCGGGGTTCGGCGACGACGTGCAGGCCGCGGTGCAGGCCGACGTGATCGAGATCTCGGGAGATCGCATCCGGTTCTCAAACCCGCTGCTCGGCACGGCCCTGTACTCGGGGTCGGCACCGGAGGAACGCCAGCGGGCGCATCGGCTGCTCGCCGAGGTGGCCTCCGACCGCGAGGAACGGGCCCGACACCTGGCCCTGGCGGCGGAGGGGCCGGACGAGCCGGTGGCGCAGTTGCTGGAAGACGCGGCCCAGCGGGCCCGGTCCCACGGGGCTCCGGACGCCGCCGCCCAGCTCGCCGAGCTCTCCAGGGCGCTGACGCCCGCCGAGCGGGTCGAGGCGCGCAACCGGCGGACGGCCCATGCCGGCCGCTACGCGTTCGAGTCGGCCCAGGTCGAGCGCGCCGAGGAGCTTCTCCAGGAGGCGGCGGCGGCCTCCACCGGACCGATGCGGGCGGAGGCGCTGCTGTACCTCAGCCGGGTCCACTACCACCGCCGCGACGCCTCGTCGGCGGCGGCCCTGGCCGAGCGGGCCCTTCGGGAGGCGAGGGAGGATCCGTCCCTCCAGGCCAGCATCAACCTCGAGCTGGCGGTGGCGGCCGAGGTCTCCGGCCACCACCGATCCGCGACCGCCCGGGCCCGCCGCGCCGTGCAGCTGGCGGAGCGTTCCGGGGCCAGAACGATCATCGCCGAGTCGCTCGCCGTGCTCGGGTTCTACGAGTTCCTCGCCGGCAAGGGCTTCCCCACCGACAGGCTCGAGCGGGCCACGTCGCTGCAGGGCGAGGGCTTTCCCCTGCGACCGCTGCGGAGTCCCCCCTTC
>DASYQW010000244.1 GCA_036005065.1 Candidatus Methylomirabilota bacterium
CTCACGACGTGCGGGGGTCCAGGAGGTCGCGCAAGCCGTCCCCCAGCAGATTGAACCCCAGGACGGCCAGGGCGATGGCCATGCCCGGGAAGAGCGCGTATCCGGGCGCGAGCGGGAGGAAGTTCTGCGCGTCCTTGAGCATCAGCCCCCACGATGGATACGGCGGCTGGGTGCCGAGTCCCAGGTAGGAGAGGGCGGCCTCGGCCAGAATCGCGATGGGGAAGGAGATGGTGGCCTGCACGATCAGGGGCGAGAGCGTGTTCGGCAGGATGTGGCGGCCGATGATCGTCCAGTCGCCGGCCCCGAGCGCCCGGGCGGCCAGCACGAAGTCCCGCTCGCGCAGCGCCAGGAAGTTCCCGCGGGTCAGCCGCGCGAAGATCGGAATCGAGGCCGCCCCGACCGCCACCATGCTGATCACCATGCCCGGTCCGAACGCCGCCGTCACCAGGAGCGCCGACAGGACGGCGGGGAAGCCATAGACGGCGTCCATGACCCGCATGAGCGCCTCGTCCAGGAAGCCGCCGAAGTAGCCGGCGGCCATCCCCAGGAGGACGCCGACACCCATCCCGATGCCGACCGACACCGCCCCCACGACCAGCGAGGACTGAGCACCGCGCATGATGCGGGACAGGAGATCGCGCCCGTACTGGTCGGTCCCCAGCGGGTGAGCGGGTGACGGCGGCTGAAGCCGCGCGGTGATGTTCATCTGGAGCGGGTCCCGGGGCGTATAGACCACCGAGAGGCCCGCCACCGCGACGATCCCGGCCGTGATGGCGACACCCAGCGCGAAGGTCCCGTGGCCCAGGGACCCCCGCCACCACCTAGCCATGGGCCTTCGCTGCCGACTGGCCGCCGCGGGGCCTGCCCCCGGCTTGCCCCGTAGCCTTCAGCCGCTCAGTCATAGCGGATGCGGGGATCGAGAAACCCGTAGATCACGTCGACCGCGAAGTTCAGCGTGATGATGGTGGCGGCCACGAAGAGCACGACGCCCTGGACGACCGGCAGATCCCGCGCACTGATGGCGCTGAGGGCCAGTCGGCCCAGGCCCGGCAGGTAGAAGACGTTCTCGAGGACGATGCTGCCCGCCATGAGCTGGCCGAACTGGAGCCCCGCGATGGTGACGATCGTGATGAGCGCGTTCCGCAGGACGTGCTTCCAGGTCACCACCCGCTCGCCGAGCCCCTTGGCGCGGGCCGTGCGGACGTGCTCGGCGTGGATGACCTCGAGGACCGCCGAGCGCGTGGTCCGGGTCAGGATCGCCGCCTGGATCAGCCCCAGGGCGACGGCCGGCAGCAGCAGCGCCCGAAGGGCGGCCCCGAGGCCGGCCTCCCACCCGGGGAACCCCCCGGCCTCGACCCAGCCGAGGCGCACGGCGAAGAAGAGGATCAGGAGGAGCCCGGCCCAGAACGACGGGATGGCGATCCCGAGCTGGGAGGCCACCATGGCCAGGTAGTCTCCCAGGCGGCGGTGGTGGGTCGCCGCGAAGATGCCGAGCGGCAGCGCCGTCGCCGTCATGAAGAGAGTGGCCAGCAGGGTCAGGGGAAGCGTCACCCGGAGCCGGCTCAGGATCAGGCTCCCGACCGGGACGTCGTACTGGATGGAGCGCCCGAGGTCTCCGCGGAGGGCTCCGCGGACCCATTCGGCGTACTGGACGGGCAGGGGACGATCGAGGCCCATCGCGCGGCGGAGCGCGGCTGCCGCCTCGGGACTCGCCTCGGTGCCCATGATGAGGAGCGCGGGGTCCCCGGGCAGGACGCGGATCACCACGAACACCAGGATGGAGACGACGAACAGGGTCGCGGCGAACGCGACCACCCGGCGCGCGAGATAGCGGCGCATCATACTCGGAGGGGGGCTTCGCCCCCCGGAGAATGCCCTTTGGGCGAAGCCCAACCGTTCGCCGTCCGGCGAACGGCTCGGGCCTGCCTCCCCCCAGAGCCACGCAAGCTCGGAGCCACGCGGCGCCTGGGCGACCGGGCCGGGACAGCACCGCCCCGAGGGAGTACCCCGGGGCGGCGAGGCGGGGCCGGCATGGGGCGGCGGGCGGACGCTACTTCACCCAGGCGACCTCCGACAGGTCCAGCGAGGGCGTCGGGAGATCCTTCCAGATTCCCTGCACGCCCTTCTTGGCCGCCACGATCCGTGGGTAGACGTAGAGCCAGACCACCGGGGCCTCCTCGACCATGATCTTCTGGAGCTCTCCGTAGAGGGCGCGCCGCTTGGCGTCGTCGAGCGTCCGCTCCGACTCCTTGAAGACCTCCTGGAAACGCGGGCTGTCGTAGCGGAAGTAGTACTTGGGGTTGGCGTAGTTCCCGGCATCCCACGCCTCGGCGTGGCCGATGATCGTCAGGTCGTAGTCCGCGTTCTTGTAGACCCGGTCGAGCCACTGACCCCACTCGATCTGCTCGAGCTTCGCGCGGATCCCCACCTTGGCGAGCTGCCCCACGATCACCTCGCCCGTCCGCACGGTGTACGGATACTGCGGCGGGACCCGGAGGACGGCGTCGAAGCCGTGCGGGTAGCCGGCCTCGGCCAGCAGTTGCTTGGCCTTCTCGGGACTGTAGGCCATCGCCTTGGCCATGTCGACGAAGTACGGATTCAGCGGGTCGACGTTGGTCCCGAGGATGCGGCCGAAGCCGAACATCGCGCCCTTGACGATCTCGTCCTTGTTGACGGCATAGGTGATGGCACGCCGCACCCGCACATCCGCGTACGGCTTCTTCGCATTGTTGAGCGCGAGGATCACGTCGTTGGTCGTCTCCCCCAGGATCAGCTGCAAGTTCGGCGCGCGGCGGACGACCTCGATCGACTCGGGTCCCAGACCGAACGCCAGCACGTCGATGTCGCCGGCCTGGAGCGCGGCCAGCGCGGCATTGGGGTCCGGGATGAATCGGAAGGTCACCTGGTCGAGCCGGGGCAGCCCCTTCCCGTGGTAGTCCGGGTACCTCTTCAGGACGATCCGGTCGCCGCGGTCCCAGCGGGCCAGTGTAAAGGGGCCGGTGCCGACGGGCTGGGATCGGAGCTGCTCCACCGCCTCGCGGGGGTACATCACCGAGCCCTGGCGCGCGAGGTTGTAGAGGAACATGGCGTTCGGCTGCTTGAGGGTGACCGTGACCGTGTGCTCGTCCTTGACGTGGATCGTCGCGATGTCCTCGTAGTGCTTGACGTGGGGATGCTTCGTCTCGGGGTTCCGGGCGCGGTCGAGGACATACTTGACGTCCTCGGCCGTGAAGGGCCGGCCGTTGTGGAACCTGACCCCTCGCTTCAGGAAGAAGGTGTAGTTCAGGTTGTCCGCCGTGTGCCATCGCTCGGCGAGCCACGGCACGAGCGTCCCGTGCTGGTCCACCTTCACGAGCGCTTCCTGGACGTTGTAGAAGACGACGGCCGCGGTCGCGGAGGCCGGCGTCGCCGTCAGGTCGAGTCCGGGCGGCTCCGAGGTGACCTGCACCATGAGCGCGGCGGCGGGCGCGGGCGGCTGGGCCGGGCTGGCCACCGGGAGCGTGGCCAGGGCCAGGATGAGCACGAGGACCGGCGCGGAACGGAATCGGCTCATGACGGGGGCCTCCGCGTGGACGAGGCAGTAGATCTGGCGCACACTATACTCGAAGCGTCGCCCGACCCACAAGGAGGACGCCATGCGATACCGCATCATCGGGGTCTTCGGAGCGCTCGCGCTCTTCGCCGCGGGCGCCGGCACCGGCTGGCACAGCCGGGCCGCCTGGTCCCAGCCGGCCGGCCGTCGCATGAGCACCGACGTCCTGTTCCGCCAGACCACGGATGAGATCCCCCGCCCGGTGGCGCTCAGGGTTCACCTGAACCGCTGGGATCCGGGCTCGGAGACGGGCCGTCATGACCACCCGGGCCCCGTCCTCCACTACGTCCTCGAGGGCGAACTCGAAAACATCCGCGACAACGGCACCGACGTCATGCGGGCGGGCGAGGTCAAGTGGGAGCAGCCGCGGGTCCCTCACAATGTCCGGAACGTCCAGAAGCGCCCGGCCCGCGTCCTCACCATCCACTTCGATCCGGCCACGTAGCCGGTGTCGCGTCTGGTAAACTGCCTGACGAACGTCGAGCCGGGCAGCCCGAGCGCCGCCCCGAGAGAAAGGAGAGCCGAGATGCGCAAGCCGACTCTGGCCGCCGTCGCTCTCGTGGTCGTGGTGGCCGTCATCGCGAGCGGGTCATTCGCCGCCGCCCCCAAGGCGTACCAGTTCACCGGAACGGTGACCCTGTTCGACCCCAAGGCCAAGAAGATCGCCGTGGACAAGGACGGGGACGTGTGGGAGTTCTCCACCGACGGCCTCAAGGACCTCAAGGTCAAGAAGGGCGACAAGGTCACGGTGAACTACCAGATGGTGGCGAAGAAGATCGAGACGAAGTAGCCGGGCGCACCGGCCGAGCATCGCGCCGCGCTCCGGCAGGAGCTCAGCGTTCCGGCGAACGGGGCCGCCACTCCACGGCGCCGACCTCGGTGAGCTGCCGGAGGGCCCGCGCCACGTCGGGCTCCGCGAGCCCGAGACCCCGCGCCACCTCGTCCGCTGTCCGCGCCCCGTCGAGCGCCGCCAGCAGACGCTCGACCAGCTCCGGGCAGCGCACCGTCGTGACCCGCCCCGCGGGCGACAGCGCGACGAGCAGGCGCGTCGAGCCGGGCGACGGGTCGGGTAGGCGGGCGTCCCCCCGTCGGACAGCGGTCACCAGGCCCGTCACGTCCCACTCGAAGACGCAGACCCGCGCTCGCGCCGATCGGACGGGCGCCTCGCCGCCGGCGGCCCCGGCATCCCAACACCGCGGACCGGCCTCGACGCGGAAGAGCGCCCCTTCGTAGCCGAGCAGGTCGCGGCCGTACGGGATCCCGGTCAGGAGAGGAGCCATCCGGGCCTCGACGAGAGCGGCGACCCGCTCCGCGGTCTCCGTCGACCCCACGTCGGCCGATTCGAGGAGAGCGTCGAAAGCCGGGCCGTCGAGGACGTCGAGGAGGTCCTCGCCTCGATCCCGGGCGAGCCGGCGGCTCGCCGCGAACAGGCGGACGATGCGCTCCCGATAGAAGTGGCGCCCCATGAAGCGCGCGAGCCGGCGGAGGCGCTCGCCGTCGGCCTGACGCAGGACAGCCGCCTCGTCGGCGCCGAGCAGCGCGTCCGCCGCGGTATCCTCCGGCCGGGCGAGCCGCCGCCGGAGCCCGGCGCTCGTCAGCACGCGGAGCAGCGCGTCGTGGAGGCTTCGGCCGGTCACGCGGGCCTCATGCCGGCTGCGAGCGAGCACGACCCGGGGCGAAGGCCGTCGGGTCAGGCCTCACGCCGGCAGGCCGAAGGCGTCGCGAATGGCCCTGACGCCCGCCCGCAGCACCTCGGCGGTCAGCGCGCTCGAGAAGGCATCGAAGGTGACCGCCCGGAGCCCGGGCGCGCGAGCGGCCGCGTAGAGGGCGAGCTCCAGGATCTCCCGATCGGGGACCGCGGCGCCGATCCAGGGTCCGTCCAGGTCCCGGTCGGGCTCGACGCCCGCCACGTGGAGCTCGACGATCCGCTCGAGCGGCAGGGCCGCGACGAAGTCCTGCGGCGGCACGCCCGCGTAGTGGGCGGACAGCCAGGCATGGGAGATGTCGAGCAGCATGCCGCAGCCGCTCTCCGCGTAGAACCGGCGGACGAACTCGATCTCGCCGAGCTGAGGCATCGGGAGCGCCAGATAGGTCGGGATCGGCTCGAGCACGAGCGGAAGCGCGAGGGCCTCGCGAAGCGCCCGCGCGTTGGCCACGTAGTCCCGGAGCAGGTCTTCCGTGTAGACCGGCGGGAACACGTAATCGACGAAGGCGTCGCCGCCGGTCGTGTGGACGCGCTGGAGGTGCTCGGCGGCCCACGGAGAGCGATAGAGCGCGGCGAGCTGGCGCGCGCGCGCGAGCGCCGGTCCATCGAGCGGCTCGCTGAGCTGTCCGAGGAAATCGTGGAGGAGCAGCACGAAGCGTCCCTGGATGAGGGGAAAGCAGGGATCGTCGGGCCGCGGCGGGTCGGCCATGGCCAGGTGCTCGATCAGCCCGTGGGCCTCGAGGGTCGCCTGGGCGAGATGAGGATTGTAGAAGGCACCGATCGAGAGGGACACCGCCTCACATGATACGGCCCCGGGCGGCGATTGCCACCCGGGGCCGATCTGGGCTCCTCTACCCGAGGAGCTTGTCTAATTGTGTCAGGTGGGGACGACCTCGACGGTGTCGACGACTTCCAGCATTGTCCCGCCCCCTTTCCCGAGTGAGATGAGGTCGCCCACCATCATGACGCAACCATCGGTTCTTCCGCAATAGCAGAGGCCGGATGATCGGGCCAGGCGATGCCACCTCATCGTTGAATCCGTTGGCCGCGGCCTCTCGACTGAGGCGCCTGGAGCGACCCCGGGTCGGCGACCCGAGGCCGCTCCCTCTCACCCGCCCGTCAGGGGCCGAGGAAGGCGCACGCCAGCGCCCCGCCGCGCGCCACGTTGACGATCGGCGCCTGACTGACGCGGCAGTGGAGCCCCAGGTCCCACGGGGCATAGAACAGTCCCAGGGAAAAGTGACAGGGGCCCGCATGGGCGACCCCGTTGCGGAGATAGACCATCATTCGCCGGGTGCCAGGCCGGCGCTCCTGGACGACCCACGCCCCGGGCTCCCGCAGGGCCCGGGCGATCCGCGCCTCCCACTGCGCGGCCGATGCCTCGCGGCCGAGCAGGATCGCCTCGCCGCTCGAGCCGACGTTCGGCTTGATCAGGAGCCGCGCGGCATGCTGGCGCGTGTAGTGAGGAAGGTCGATCCGCCGGGCGTCCGGTCCCTCGGTGAACCGGGCCGAGAGCACGCGCGTCCACGGCACGCACCCGGCGAGGAACCGCCGCTCGGCGGGCGTGAACAGCCCGCGCGTCTCCGGCCGCATGAGACCTTCCAGGAGCCCCTTGTGACCGAACTCGCCGGCGAACCCCGGAACGACGGCGCCGCCCTGGACGAGCGTCCGGAAGGCGGCCAGCCCGGGACGGCGGCCTCCGGGAGGACCGAGCGCGTCATAGGCAAGATCCCGGTACAGGAGGTCCACGCGGAGATCTCGCAAGTACACGCGGCCGCGTACCAGGCGCAGCTCCTCCGGGGTACCGTGGGCGGCCCGGACCCCGCGGTCCACGAATGCTCGGACGAGGCGGGGCAGCTCGCTGTAGCCTTCGACGGGACCGGCCTCCTCGATGAAGGCCACACCGAGCGGCCGAGGTCGCCCGAGACGGCGGGCCACGCGCACCAGCCAGCGGAATGTCAGCGCCAGGAGATCGGGCGGAGCGCCGAGGCGCCGGCGCTCGGCCGGCGTGAATAGGCGCGGAAAGACCTCCCGGGCCAGGATGGCGGCGCCGGCCGTGTGGTTGTAGAGGCCGGCCAGCGCGGTGGCGTTCGTCTCGAACAGGACGGGACGAAGGGAGCCTCCATCCCCGGCCGCCTCGAGCCCCACATCCGGGCGGATCATGAGCGCCCACGGGGCCGGCGGGCCATCGTCGTCGAGGAGCCACTGCTCGGTGGGGGCGCCGAGCGGGCACAGCGCGCGGAAGTCGGCCACGTCCTCGCGGTAACGCGCGGGGGCGCGCGCCTGATAGCGATGGACCAGCTCGGCCAGGCGCTCGAGCGCCGGCAGCCGGCGGCGTGAGACGACGAACGGCGTGAGCGCGATCGGGTGCGGGACCGGGAAGGCCCCGGCCCGGTGTCGATGGAACAGGGCCACTGCCGTCTCGGCGGCCTCGACGGCCCGGTACAGCGCTCCCCGGGCCCGGGCGGGAAGCCGGGCGAGCCGGGCCCGGGCCACCTCCTCGAGCGGGATCATGGCGTCGGCGGAGAGGGTACCACGCCCCGTGACGGCGAGCCGAGAATCGCGGGGACGCCGAGCCGCGCAGCGGCTCCATCGCCGGACTCCATGGCGTGGCCGGTCCGAAGGGGGCCCACCGAGCCGGTGTCGCAATCCCGGTTGAACGACGGCGCTGACCCGGCGTACCATCCGAGCATGGCGCGGATGCCGGAGGCGCGCTCGCTGGCCGTCTGGCGCCGGCGGGCCATCGAACGGATGAGTCGATCGCGCGCCGCCACGCTAGCCCTCCTCGACCGCTTACCCGAGGGGGCGCTCCTCACGGCGCGGACCCAGGGAGACTGGTCCATCAAGGACGTCCTGGTCCACATCGCGGCCTGGGAGGAAGAGGGCCGGCGCCGCCTCGCGCTGATCGCGCGCGGACGCGGGCACCGGATCGTCTGGTACGACACGATGGCCGAGGCCGACCGCTTCAACACGCGGGCCGTCCAGGCCGCGCGCAAGGCGGGGCTGCCCGCGGTGCGCCGCCGCCTCGCCCGGGCGCGCGCCGGGCTGATCCGGACGCTCAAGCGGCTTCCGCCCCGCGCTCTCGCCGACCCGACGCACGACCTGCCCGTCACCCGGTGGCTCCGCGAGTTCGCCTGGACGCACGAGCGGGCGCATCGCCGGGACATCCGCGAGTGGTGGCGAACGGCCCGCGGGCGCTGACCCGGCCAACGAGTCCCGACCGATGGGCGTCGATCCGTTCTTCAACGATCCCTCGACCATCGCGGTCTTCGAGCGCTCCTTCTACGCGGGCGACGAGGCTGCCGAGGAAGTCCAGGAGGTCCTGAGCTGGCGCTCGGTGCCCGGGCGCATCCTCGACGTCGGCTGTAACGCCGGCCTTCATGCGATGGCCTGGGCGCGGCTCGGCGCCGACGTGGTCGCGATCGATTCGGCGCCGGTGGCGATCGAGCTGGCGCGCCAGCGGGCCGCCTCGCTCCGCCCGCCCTCCAGGGTCCGCTTCGAGGTCGCCGACCTCCTGGAAGGCCGGCTCGATCGCTGGGGCCGGTTCGACCTGATCACCGCGCTCGGTGGCGTCTTCAATTGCATCGGACGCGCCGATCTGGTCCCCGCCTTCCGAGCCGTCCACGCCGCGCTGGCGCCGGACGGCGACTTCGTGTTCGACGTGCTCAAGTGGTTTGGCGGCGGGAGAAAGGTCTTCCTGCGCCGGGACGGCCGCGGCGAGCTCAAGATCGTGTGGGAGTTCGACCTCGATCCCGTCGAGGGACGCGGCCGGGTGATCGGCCACTTCCTGGAGACCGGCGCGCTTCAGAACTCCGAGCGCGCCTTCTACACCGTCCCCGAGATCACGACGCTGCTCGGCCTGGCCGGGCTCGAGCGGGTCGACGTGGCCGGGAACCTCGCCTTCTCGGAACCGGTGGCCGCGGCCGAGCCGAGCACGTTCTTTCGGGCTCGCCGCCGACAGCCCGCATGAGCCGCCCCATCGCCGGACCCGACGACGGTGCTCGTCCGAAGGAGCCCGCATGACCTCGAAGCCCGCATTCGACGTCCTGGTGCACAAGAACGTCATGATCCCCATGCGGGACGGCCTCCACCTGGCCGGCGACGTGTACCGCCCGGCCCGCGGCCTCGAGCCGGTCGCCGGGCGGCATCCGGCCCTCCTCGAGCGCACGCCCTACGGAAAGGACCAGGCCGAGCGCGTCGAGCTCAACGGCCTCTGGTATGCCCAGCGCGGTTACGCCGTGGTCATCCAGGACGTCCGCGGCCGCTATCGGTCCGAGGGCGAGTTCAGCTTCCTGCGCCAGGAGCCGGCGGACGGCTACGACACGGTCGAGTGGATCGCCGCTCAGTCGTGGTGCGACGGCCGCGTGGGGACCTTCGGAACCTCCTACATGGGGTGGACCCAATCGGCGCTGGCCGCCCTCAACCCGCCGCACCTCCGGGCGATGTGGGTCAACCAGGGCGGCGCCAACGCCTACACCTCGACCGTCCGCCACAACGGGGCGTTCGAGCTCCGGTTCCTCTGCTGGGCCCTGTGGCAAGGCGCCAAGAGCCGCGAGGCCAAGGCCGATCCCGTCCTCGAGCGCGCCCTGGGGGCGGTGAACGTGCGCGAGTGGCTGACGCGGACCCCGCTCAAGCCCGGCGCGTCCCCGCTGGCGCTGATCCCGCGCTACGAGGCGTGGGCCTTCGAGCTGATCCGCCGGGGCGATTACGACCCCGATTTCTGGGGCGACCCCGGCTTCAACATCGAGGCGCACTTCCCGACTCACGCCGACGTGCCCATGGTCTTCTCGAGCGGCTGGTATGATTCCTACACGCGGGCGACGCTCGAGAGCTTCGCCGGCCTTGGCCGCCTCAAGCGCGGCCCCGTCAAGTGCCTGATGGGCCCCTGGACCCACGGGTACCGGTCGCTCGGCACCACCTTCGCCGGCGACGTCGACTTCGGGGCGGCCGCGGCCGTCGAGTACAACGAGCTGCGCCTCCGCTTCTTCGAGGCCGCCCTCCGCGGCATCCCGACCGGCTGGGCGGACGATCCGCCCCTCCGGCTGTTCGTCATGGGCGGCGGGAGCGGCCGGCGGAGCGCGAGCGGCCGGCTCGACCACGGCGGGCAGTGGCGGGACGAGCACGAGTGGCCGCTCGCCCGCACGCGCTTCACGCCGTATTATCTCCAGCCCGGCGGGGGGCTGGCGCCGACCGCCCCGCCGGCCGGGGAGGCCGGGAGCCGCTACCAGTTCGATCCTCGGCGGCCGGTCCCCACGGTCGGCGGCAACATGTCCTCGCTGGTGGGACTCATGCCGCGGTCGGCCGGCGCGCCGGAGATCGCGGTGGAGGAGCGGGAGCGGGACTGGATCGGTATTCCGGGGGCGTTCGATCAGCGCGAGGCGCCGCAGTTCTTCGGGTGCAGTCCCCCGTACCTCCCCCTGGCGAGCCGTCCCGACGTCCTCGTCTTTCAAACCGAATCCCTCGCCGCGGACCTCGAGGTGACCGGCCCCGTCGTGGTCGTTCTTCACGTGGCGTCCGATTGCCCGGACACCGACTTCACGGCCAAGCTGATCGATGTCTATCCTCCGAGCCCGGATTACCCCGATGGCTACGCCATGAACCTCACCGACTCGATTCTCCGCGCGCGCTACCGGGACGGCGACGGCCGAGCCCGGCCGCTGGCGCCCGGCCGCATCCACCGGATCGAGTTCCCGCTCTACCCGACGGCGAACCGGTTCGCCGCGGGACACCGGATCCGGCTCGACGTCTCGTCGTCCAACTTTCCGCGTTTCGACCTGAACCCCAACACGGGCGACCCCCTGTGGGCCAATACCACGGCGAAGGTCGCGACCAACACCGTCTTCCACGACGCCGAGCATGCCTCCTGCGTGGTGCTGCCCGTCGTCGCGGGCTAGGTCATTTCGGGGGGGTCTCGGAAGACCCCCCCGATGCCCCCCCGTCGTGGCGGCGGCGGAGCCGCCGCTCGGAGCACTCCTCGATGCACCACGCGCTCCGTGGTCGGCGCCGGGTCGGGTTACTCCGAGCGCGGGCTTGGCCCGCGCAACGCCCTCCTGGGGGGGCGTGGGAGGGGGCCGTCGAGGCGTCCTCCCAGGACCTGGCGACTGGTAGACTCGAGTCGAACGACTCACGCACGCCATCAGAGGAGGCGCACCATGGCCAAGATCCTGTACGTCGGCACCGCGGGCTCCGACGACCCGACCCGCGCAGGGTTCCCGTTCAACTTCGCCCTCGGCGCGGTCGAGGCCGGCCACCAGCCCGAGATCTTCCTGGCCGGAGAAGCCGCCTACCTCATGAAGGACGCCGTCGCGGGGGAGGTGCACCCGGTCGCCATGCCGTCGTGCACCGAGATGCTGAAGAAGGTCGTCGAGCACCGGGTGCCGATCTACGTCTGAGGGAAGTGCTCGGTGGCCCGGGGGGTCACCGAGGAGGATCTCAAGGGCAAGAACGCCCAGTTCATCAACCCCAAGGTGTTCGCCGAGAAGGTGGCCGCCGCCGACAAAGTCGTCTCGACCTGAGGAGATGCCACCATGCCGATCGAGCCGTTCACCGCCAAGGACTTTCAGATCTTCGCGATCCCGGGTTTCGCCGAACGGATGGCCGCCATCCGTAGCCAGATCCAGCCGAAGCTCGACACCTTCGGACTCACCCTGGCCCCGCCGCTCGCCCGCGTGGCCGAGGCCGAGCTCTTTCCGCACGTGGCCAGGCACGCGCGCCGTACGGTCAACCCGCCCGATGACACGTGGGTCGCCTTCGGCCCGGACCGCCGCGGCTACAAGAAGGCCCAGCACTACAAGGTCGCCATCTCTCGCCACTGCGTGCGGTTGCTCTTCGAGGTCGGCCCCGAGTACGCCGACAAGCGCGCGTGGGTGGCCGCCTGGAAGCGCCAGGCTCCGCGCCTGGCCGCCCGCCTCCGGAAGGCTGCCGGCCTGGAATGGTTCAAGAACGAGCACGACGAAGAGCCCGCCGCCGCGCTCGCGGACCTCGATCCGGCCGCCCTGAAGGGTCTGGGGGAGGAGCTCGTGCGGACGCGGGATGGCCAGGTGGTCCTCGGGCGGCGCATCGAGGCGACGACGGCGGTGAAGTGGCAGGGTCCCGACTACCTGAAGGCGGCCCTCGATACGTTCACGGCGCTCAGTGAGTGCTTCCGGCTGCGCTGAGGACGCGCCCCGGGTGACCCTGGAGGAAGCGCTCGACCAGCTCCGATCCGGCCCGGCGTCGACCCGCCGGGCGGCGCTCGAGGTGATCGCGGCGGCCGGAGATGCCCGGGTCACCGCGCCGGTGGCGGCGTGCCTTCACGCCGACGATCCGGAGACGGTCGCCCTCGCGGAGGCGACCCTGTGGCGCATCTGGAGCCGCTCCGGCGAGTCGGCGGTCGATCGGCTGTTCGCCGAAGGACTCGCCGCCATGGAGAAGCAGGACTGGCTCGGCGCGGTCACCCTTTTCGGCCGGGTGATCGAGGCGGCTCCCGGATTTGTCGAGGGCTGGAACAAGCGCGCCACCGCGCGCTATCTGGCCGAGCACTACGCGTCGGCTGTCGCCGACTGCGAGGAAGTCGTGCGGCGGAATCCGCATCACTTCGGGGCGCTGGCGGGCCAGGGGCTGTGCCACGCCGCGCTCGGTCAATACGCCGAGGCCGCGCGGTGCTTCCGGCGCGCGCTGGCCATCCATCCCCGGCTGGAGGCCGTCCGCCAGAACCTCGCCCGCGTCCAGCAGACACTGGTCCGCGGCAACGGCCACGTCCAGGTCTCGTGAACGCCGTGGCTCCTCGTGGACCAGGACTGGGGGTCCACCGGGAGGCGCGGGGTGTCGCGGGTTTTTACCGAGGCTGAGATCGCCGCACTCTGAGCGGCTCTGGAGCAAGTCATGGCGAAGTGGACGGTCTTCCCCGATGGGACCGAGCCCCCGCGAGCCGCGAGGCAGCTGGCCGAGCAGGTGGAGCAGGATGGCGGGCATGTCCTGAGCCTGTATCAGGAGCCGCTCAAGGAGGCCTGGCACCTCTTCGCCTTGCTTCCGATCGACCACGTCAAGGCCACGCCCTACCAGCGGGACCTCTCGAAACCTCATGTCAAGCGGCTCACCGAGGTGATGAGGAAGCTCGGGCGCTTCGTGGACCCCATCGTGGCGGTCTCCACCGGCCCCGGCGCTTACTGGACACCGAACGGCAACCACCGCCGAGAGGCCGCCCTGAAGCTCAAGGCCGACTACATCCCGGCCATCCTGATCCCGGAGACGGAAGTCTCCTTCCAGATCCTGGCGCTCAACACCGAGAAGGCGCACAACGTCAGAGAGAAATCGCTCGAGGTCATCCGGATGTATCGGGGCCTGATCGAGCAAGCGGGCCAGGCGACCGAGGAGGATTACGCGTTCCAGTTCGAGGCGCCCTACTTCATCACGCTCGGCCTCCTCTACGAGGCCAAGCCGCGGTTCGCCGGCGGAGCCTTCGCGCCGCTTCTCCGCCGCGTCGACCGTTTCCTCAAGCAGCCGATCAAGAAGGCGTATGCCGAGCGGGAGCGGCGGGCCGCGCTGGTCCGGGCGGCCGACGAGGTCTTGAGCGACGTGGTCGCCAAGATCAAGAAACGCGGGATCAACCATCCCTACGTGAAGAACTACGTCCTCGCCCGCACGACGCCCCTCAGCCGGGCCCGGAAGACCCTGCCGTCCTTCGATCAGACCTTCGAGCGCCTGCAGGAGAACCTGGAGAAGTTCGACCCGGCCAAGGTTCGCCTGGACGAGATCGCCCGCTCGGCCGTCTTCGCCGCCCCGGCGACGTGAGGAGGGGGAAGGTCTGAGCCGAGAAGACCCTGGCGGGCCAGGACGTCAAACCGAGGGAGCCACATCCAGAGTCCGAGGAGGCGACCATGGCACGTCGCTGGGTCCCGCTGTCGCTCGCGGGCGCGCTGCTCTTGCTGGCCGGCTGTTACGTGGCGGCCCCGCCACCCGCTCCGCCTCCCCCGCCCGCCGTCCAGGTGCCGCCCCCGGCCCCACCACCGCAGGTGGAGTCGGCGCCGGTCGCGCCCGGCCCCGCGTACATCTGGGTCCCCGGGCACTGGGCGTGGCGTGGGCGGCGCTTCGGCTACGTCTGGATCCCCGGTCACTGGACCCTTCCGGTCCAGCCGGGATACGTCTGGGTGCCGGGCTACTGGGCGCCCGGGCCCGGTGGATACATCTGGATCGAGGGTCACTGGCGCCCTCGCTAGGCAGGAAGCCGGTTTGCATCCTCTCTCGAACCGGTAGCCTGTCCGTTGGAGGATAGACACGGCTCGCTGGAGGACGGCGATGTCTCTTCGGTTCGTTCGTGCATCGATCGTGGTGTCGCTTCTCGTGGCCGCGGCCGGGTGCTACTCGGGGTCGCGGCCCGTCAGCCACGTGCCCCCGCCCCCGATGCCGGCGGCTCAGGCCGAGGTGATGCCCGCGTCCCCCGGCCCCGGGTACATCTGGATTCCGGGGCACTGGACGTGGCGGGCGTCCGACAGGACGTACGCCTGGGTGGCGGGTCACTGGACGGTTCCCCCGTCCGGCGGCGTCTGGGTTCCCGGGCACTGGGAGTCGCGAGCCGACGGGTACGTGTGGGTGGATAGCCACTGGCGCACTCGCTGAGTAGACACCCTCGGAGGGGGTGTCGGAACACCCCCTCCGAAACCTCCCCCCGGATCGTTGCGGCGGCAAAGCCGCCGCTCGGAGCAGCCAACAGCGGCCGTGATGCTATGTCGGCGCCTGAGACCCCGCCGCCTTCAGGGCGGTGGGGCGGTGGCGCCGAGCTCCGGGCGACACACCGCCCGGAAGTTGCACCAGCGGCAGATCCGCAAGTCCTCGGTCCTTTCGAAGTCGTCGAGGACCGCCACGTTGGCGTCAGGCTCCCGGAGCCAGGCCTTCATCGCGCGGATCGACAGCCGCAGGCGTTCACGCACCTCCGCGACCCGGGCCTCGTCCCACGGGTGGACGGTGACCGCGCCCTCGCGCAGGTTCACCTCCAGGAGGTCGACCAGCTCCGGCGAAACGTCGAGGATGTCCCGCGCGTACAGCGCGTAGCACCCGAGCTGGAGCGCCGTCTCCTCGGGCCCGGGGCTGCCGGTCTTCCAGTCCACCAGCGCCAGGCGGTCGGCCGCCGTCCAGTAGCCGAAGTCCGGCACCGCGTAGACCGGCGTGCCCTCGAAATCGAAGGCCCGGACGTCCTCGATCAGGATCCAGCGCTCGCGCGGCGTGTCCCGGATCTCCCGGACGAGCGGGAGCCGCTGGAAGATCCGGAGGCAGCGGAGGACGTGATCACGTAGCACCTGCCACGTCCGCGCCGTCACCTCGATCCCGTACTCGTGCTCGAAGAGGGCGACGTCCGCCTTCGGCCGCTCACGGTACCCGGCGTGCTTCGAGAAGCGCCACTCCTGGCGCATGCGGCGCAAGGTCTCCTCGAGGAGCCACGGCTCGGGAAGGTCTCGCCCGGCGTGGAGCACCTTGAGGGCCATCTCGATGGCCTCGTGGACGACGCGGCCGGCCCAGCCCCGGCGGCTGGTCAGCTGCTTCAGCACATAGAGCCGCCGCGCGTCCGGCGACGCCGCGGGCTCCCAGCCGCCCCACGCCCCGTAGTAGTGGTAGAAGTACTTGCGGCGGCACTCCTGGAACATGACGCCGCGGGAGCGCGACCACGAAAAGGTGTTGCTGAGCTCGGCCATCGCCCCAGGATAGCGGGACCTCCCGAGCGCGGCAAGGCCGCCGGGCGGCGACTTGACCGACGCCACCGGGTCTGGTAGGTAGGGAGGAGGCCGAGCCCGGCCCCTGCCACCAACCCGTCACGCTCCAGGAGGCCACTCATGGACACGCCCGACCCAGGCACCCCGAGCCACTACGAGCTCTCGCGCCGTGCCGCCCTCGCCGCCCTGGCGGCCGCCGGCGGGTACGCGCTGGCCGCCGACCCCGTCCTGGCCCAGGCGATCAAGACCGACGACAAAGGCCTGGTGGTGGGGACCGTCAACGTCGCCGGGGCCGACGGCACGCCGATTCCCGTCTACGAGGCGTACCCGGACCAGGCCGGCGAGTACCCGGTCATCGTCGTGATCTCGGAGGTCTGGGGACTCCACGAGTGGATCAAGGACGTGGTCCGGCGATTCGGCAAGGAAGGCTACTACGCGGTGGCGCCCGAGCTCTTCTCACGCGAGGGCGGGCTCGCCCAGGTCACCGATATGCAGAAGGTCCTGAGCGTGGTCTTCAACGCTCCGCTGAAACGGGTCGTCGGCGACCTGCGGGCGGGCGCCGAGTACGCCCGGAAACAGCCCGCGGCGCGGGCGGACCGGATCGGTGTGACGGGGTTCTGCTGGGGCGGGCAGATGACGCTGACGTTCCCCGCCTTCTACAAGGACACGAAGGCGGCCGTCGCCTGGTACGGGCCGCCGTCGCGCGCGCACAAGGACGATCCCAAGCCGATCGCGGCGCTCGACGTCGCCGCCGAGGTGCCCTGCCCGGTCCTCCTGCTCTACGGCGAGGCCGACCAGGGCATCCCCGTGGCCGATGTGGACAAGGAGGAGGCGGCGCTCAAGGCCGCGGGTCGGACGGTGGAGAAGCACGTCTATCCTGCCGCTCCGCACGGCTTCCTCGCGGACTACCGGCCGAGCTACCGCGCGGACGCCGCCAAGGACGCGTGGGGCAAGTGCCTCGCGTGGTTCCAGAAGTACCTGAAGGCCTGAGGACCCACAGGGCTGAGCCGAGCGGCTCCACCGGTCCCCTCGAGGGGCTGCGGGTCGTCGATCTCTCGGCGATCATCGCGGGGCCCATCGCGACGGCGTTCCTCGCGACCTACGGCGCCGACGTCGTCAAGCTCGAGCCCCTGGAGGGGGATGCCCTCCGCGCCTACCCTTCGACGCTTCCCGGCCACAGCCGATACTTCCTCGGCATCAACCGGGGGAAGCGGAGCCTCGCCCTCGATCTGAAGCACCCCGACGGCCTCGAGATCGCGCGGCGGCTCAGCCGCGCGGCCGACGTGGTCGTCGAGAGCTTCCGGCCGGGCGTCGCCGCGCGGCTTCAGCTCGACTATCCGACGCTGGGACACGCGAACCCGCGTCTCGTCTACTGCTCGATCTCCGCCTACGGGCAGCAGGGGCCGCTGTCCGGGCGCCCGGGGCTGGACCCGGTCGTCCAGTGCTACGGGGGCCTCGCCTGGGAGCAAGGCGTCCCCGAAGGGGACGTGCCCGTGCTGGTCCGCGGGAGCCTCGTCGATTACTACACGGGAAGCCTGGCGGCGTCCGGCATCCTCCTCGCCCTTCTCGGTCGGATGCGGACCGGGGCCGGGCAGTATCTCGAGACCTCGCTCCTCGACGGCGTCCTGGCCATGCAGGCCGGACGGCTGTTCTGGGCGGAAGCGCTCGAGCCGCCCGACGCGGTCCGCGATCTTCTCGGGGATCGCGTCTCCCGCATCTATCCGACGCGAGAGGGGTACCTCTACCTCTACGTCGAGCTCCCGAAATTCTGGGAGGGCCTCTGCCGCGCGCTCGGGCTCGAGACATGGCTCGGCGAGCCGCGGCTCCAGACGATGGTGGGCCGCCACACCCACAAGGCCGAGCTGATCGCGGCGATCACCGATCGCCTGGCCCGGCGGACCGCCGCCGAGTGGGAGATGCTCTTCGAGACGGCCGGCATCCCCTGCACTCGCGTCCGGACGGTCCCGGAGCTGCTCCTGGACGCCCAGGCGCGGGCCAACGGGACCCTCGCGACGGCCGCTCATCCCGCATTCGGGCCGGTGCGCTTCCTCGGCACGCCCGTGCGCCTCTCGGAGACTCCGGGCGCGCCGCCCGGCCCCCCGCCGGCTGTCGGGGAGCACACCGACGCCATCCTCGGCGAGAGCGGCTACACGAAGGAACAGGTGGCGCGCCTGCGCGCGGCGGGCGTGGTGCGCTGAGTGGGGTCGTTGCGGCGGCAAAGCCGCCGCTCGGAACGGAACGTCCAGCGACGGAAGAGTCACGGGCGCGAGAGCCACACCCCGCGCATCCTTCCGGACGCTGGGTTCCTTCGACTTGACCGCCGTGGCGCCGGGTGCTATCAAAGCAGGAGGTCGCCGATTCCAGCACCCAGTCGACCGGAGGCATCCATGGGCATCATCCGGGTCCTGAGTCCCGTCGCCGAGAGCAAGGTGAGCCAGAGCGCGCCGCTCCCGCTGCCGGCGGGCCTGGCGGGCAAGACGATCGGGTTCCTCGACAACACCAAGACCAACTTCGACCTCCTCACGCGGCAGATGGAGGCGCTCCTCCGGGACCGGCACGGGCTTGCGCGGGCCGTCTACCGGAAGAAGGCGAACGCCGCCACGCCGGCCTCGCCCGAGGTGCTGGCGGCCCTGGCCGGCGTGGACCTCGTCCTCACCGGCTCGGCCGACTGAGGGGCCTGCACGTCGTGGAGTCTCCACGACGCGGTGGCCCTCGCGCGGGCCGGCACGCCGGCCGCCGTCATCACCACCACCGCCTTCGAGGCGCTCGCGCACCACGAGGCGTACACGCTCGGGATGGAGGCCCTGCCGTTCCTGGTGATCGAGCACCCGCTCGGCGGTGAGCCGCCCGAGCGCGTGGCCGAGAAGGCGGCGCGCGCCGTGGCCCAGCTCGCGGCCCGGCTCGGCCAGTGATCAGGCGTGAACGGGTCGCCCTCGCGTCCCACGGCCCGATGAAGGCGGTGGGGGGGTCCGGGGGCGGAGCGCCGCCGCTCCCCCCCAGGCTCGACTGAGACCGGCCGGCTTCGCCCCGATGCCGCCTCTCGCCTCCGAGCTCATCGAGCTCGAGGACTCGCTGGAGGCCGTCCAGGCCCACTTCCTCGAGCGCGGCTGGACGGACGGGCTCCCGATCGTCCCGCCCACGCCCGAGCGGGTCGCGGCCATGCTGGGCGGGATCGCGGCCGAGCCCGACCTCGTCCTCGGCAAGATCCCGCCCCTGTGGGGCGAGGCCACCCTCGAGAAGGTCGCCATCAACGCCGTCATGGCGGGATGCCGGCCGGCCGCCCTGCCGGTCCTCGTGGCCGCGCTCGAGGCGATGATCGAGCCGCCATTCAACCTCTACGGCGTGCAGGCGACGACCCACCCCGTGGCCCCCCTGCTCATCGTCAACGGCCCCGCCGCCGCGCGGCTCGGCATGCACGCGGGCTCCGGGCTCTTCGGCCCCGGCAGCTCCGCCAACCCGACACTCGGTCGCGCCCTGCGCCTGTGCCTCTGGAACCTCGGCGGCGGCCGGCCGGGCGCGGGCGACATGGCCACTCAGGGCAGCCCCGCGAAGTACAGTTACGCCATCGCCGAACGCGAGGAGGCGAGCCCCTGGGGTCCGCTCCACGCGAGCCTCGGCTTCGACCCGGACCAGAGCGTCGTGACGGTCTTCGGGGGTGAGGGCCCGCACAACGTCAACGATCACGTGAGCCAGCGGGCGGCGAATCTCCTCGGCGTCATCGCCGACACGGCATCCACGCTCGGGTCGAATGTCGGCTGGTACCTCACGCAGAGCCAGCTCCTCGTCGTCCTGGGGCCCGAGCACGCGGCGACGATCGCGGCTGACGGCTTCTCGCGGGTGGACGTCCAGCGCTACCTCTACGAGCATGCGCGGCGATCGCTCCGCCGACTCCGCCTCGGTGGGATGTGGGGCATTCAGGACTGGCCGGCCTGGATGGCCACCGTCGACGACGAGGCCCGGCTGCCGATCGTGCCGGGACCCGACGACATCCTGATCATGGTGGCTGGCGGGCCCGGCAAGCATTCGGCGGTGGTGCCGAACTGCTGCTTTTCCCGTGCCGTGAGTCGCCCCGTCACGCGGTGGCCGAACGGCTGAGGCCCCGTGGCTCGTGGCGGGGCGCGCTTGCGCCGCCGGCGGGGGCGTGGTAGGAGGTAGAGCATGGCCAAGCCCAAGGCCGCCGCCTTCGACCTGACGTGCCCCTCCTGTCGGGCGATCCTGACCATCGATCCCGAGGTCAAGGCCGTGCTGCAGCACTCGCCGCCGCCCCGGACCGGTCCTGCCTCGAGCCTCGACAAGGCCATGGAGGCCCTCAGGGGCGAGCAGGGCCGGCGCGAGGCGCGCTTCCGCGAGGCGGCCGAGGCCGAGAAGAGCAAGGAGCAGGTCCTCACCCGAAAGTTCGAGGCCGGCCTCAAGCGCGCGAAGGACTCGCCTCCGCCCGGCCCTCGTCCCATCGACCTCGACTGAGGTTGCCGGCCCGGGACCTCGCGGCGGGGTCGGGCGGGCGATGAGCGCCGCGCGTGATTCCGATCTCCTAGAGGGCGTTCTCCCCGGCGTCAGCCGGTCGTTCGCGCTGTCGCTGCGGATCCTCCCCGCGCCCCTGCGGGCCCCGCTCGGGATCACCTACCTTCTCGCGCGCGCCGCCGACACCGTGGCCGACACACGCGCGCTGCCGCCGGCCGAGCGGCGCCGCCAGATCGAGGCGCTCCGGACCGCCCTCCGGGCCGGCGACGGGACGGGCCTGACCGGGGTGGCCGGCCGCGTCACGCCCGACCATCCCGCGGCGGAGCGCGCGCTGCTCGAGCGCCTCCCCGCGGTCCTCGCCGCGTACCGCGCCTTCCCGGCCGAGGACCGGACGCGCAGCCAGGCTCTCCTCTTCACGCTCACGCAGGCGATGCTCGATGCCCTCGACCGGTTCCCATCCGAAGCCGAGGGGCGCGTGGGCGCCCTCGAGAGCCGGGCCGACCTCGAGCGCTATACCTACATGAATGCGGGATGTGTGGGCGAGTTCTGGACCGACATGGTGGTGGCCCACCGGCCGCGGTGCGCGCGCTGGAACATCCCGCTCATGCGCTCGCGCGGCGTGCGCTTCGGCCAGGGACTCCAGCTGACCAACGTCCTGCGGGACCTGCCGCGGGACCTCCGGATCGGGCGGTGCTACCTCCCGCGCGCGGAGCTGGCCACGCTCGGCCTGGCTCCCCCGGATCTCCTCGACCCGGCGGCGATCGGGCGCCTCCGGCCCCTCCTCCGCGCGCTCATCGCGCACGCTCGCGCCGATCTCGAGGAGGGCCTCCTCTACACGCTGGCCGTGCCCCGGCGCGAGCTCCGCCTCCGCCTGGCCTCGGTCTGGCCCCTCTTGATCGGCCTCGCCACCCTCGCGCGGATCGCGCGCGCGGACGACCTGCTCCGCGCCGAGGTGACCGTCAAGGTCCCGCGGCCCGAGGTCCGGCGGCTCCTCGCCGTCTCGGCGGCCCTCGTCCCCTCCAACGCGGGCCTCCGCGCCTATGCCCGCCGCCTGGCCGCCCGAGTTCCGCAGAGCTAGTCAGCTCGCCATCACCGTGCGGTCCCGGGCCCAGTCGCGGAGCGCCTCGACGTCCTCGGCCCGCGTCACCGACAGGGGCTTGGTGCCCTTGAGCTCCCGGACCACCAGACCGGTCTCGAGCTCGCTTCCCTGGGAGAACGCGGTATAGAGGGCCGAGACGACGCCCGCCTCGATCTCGGCCCCGCTGAAGCCCTCGGAGGCGTCGGCGAGGGCGTCGAGGTCGAACCCGGACGGGTCGCGCTTGCGCTTCGCCAGGTGGACGGCGAAGATCTCCTTCCGCTCCTCGCGGCTCGGCAGGTCGAGGAAGAAGATCTCGTCGAAGCGCCCCTTCCGCAGGAGTTCGGGAGGCAGCTGGGCGATCTGGTTGCAGGTGGCGACCACGAAGACGGGCGCGGCCCGGTCCTGGAGCCAGCCGAGGAGGCGACCGAAGATTCGGCGGGACAGCCCGGCGTCGCCCTCGGCGTCCGCCACGTAGGCGAAGCCTTTCTCGATCTCGTCGACCATCAGGACACAGGGCGCCAGGCGCTCGGCCAGCTGAAGGGCGCGCTCGAGCCGCTTCTCCGACTCCCCGACGTACTTGTCGTAGAGGCGCCCCGGCTCCATCCGGAGGAGCGGCACACCCCACTCCTTGGCCACGGCCTTGGCGGCCAGGCTCTTTCCACAGCCCTGGACGCCCAGCAGAAGAATCCCTTTGGGTGCCGGGACCCCGAACTGCTTGGCCTCCCGGGAGAAGGCCTTCCGGCGCTTCTGGAGCCACGTCTTGAGGTTCCCGAGGCCGCCGATCTGGGCGAGCCCTTCCTCGTGGGGGAAGTACTCGATGATGCCTTCGCGGTCGAACAGGGCCTTCTTGGCCTCGATGATCCGGTCGAGGTCCTTGAGCGTGAGGGCGAGGTCGTCGAGGATCACCCGGGTGAGAACCCGCTCCGCCTCGAAGAGGGTGAAGCCGCGCAGGGTGTCCACGAGACGCTCGCGCTCCTCGGCCCCGAGCTCGATGCGAATCCGGTGCTGGCGCGACAGGTCCTCGATGACGCGGTCGGCGAGCCGCCGAAGCTCCTCGGCCGTCGGGAGCTCCAGCTTCACCACGGCGACGAGCTTCTCGAGCTCGGGCGGCGGGACGACCTGGGGAGCGGACAGGATGAGGGCGCGGCGCGCTTTGGCGAAGGCCCGGGCCAGGTCCTGGAGCTTGCGGACGACCTCCGCCTCGCCCCAGTGCCGGTCCAGGCCCTTGAAGAGGTAGACGCCCTCGGCCCTCATGGAGATCAGGTTGCCGAGGGCCATGGCGGGACGCTGGGTGTCGTACAGCGGCGTCTCGGACCCGTGGCGCCGGAGACCCTCGGTGACGGTCCAGACGAAGAAGGGGAGGGCGAGCTTCGTCGTGATCGCGCGCAGCGCCTCCTCGACGCGCTCCTCTTCGTAGGTCTCCACGGCGATGATCGGGGAGCGAGAGTTGATGAGGAGCTCGAGATCCTTCAGGACGTCCACGGGATCGCCGTTTCGGCCGTCCGTCCCCTACCAGGGATCGGGGGGCGGCGACAGCGCCAGCAGCGCCATGGGGTCGACGCGCGCCCCTCCGAGCGATACCCCGAGGTGGAGGTGAGGCCCGGTCGCGCGACCGGTGGCGCCCACGCTCCCGATCCGCTGTCCGCGAGCGACGTCCTCGACGGGGCGGACGCGGGTGTCGTCCAGATGGAAGTAGAGCGTGAAGAGGCCGAGGCCGTGGTCCAGCACCACCAGCCGGCCCGCGAAGAAGTGTTCGGCCACCAGCGCGACCCGGCCGGCGTTCGCGGCCAGGACCGGCGTCCCGCGTGGGGCGGCCCAGTCGTAGCCCGTGTGCGGGCTCCGAGGCTGGTCGTTGATGATGCGCCGGAGCCCGAACCCGCCCGTCGGGCGGCCTCCGTCGACCGGCACCCGGAACGGACCGCGCCAGAGCCGGGCCCCGGTCCCGGCCGCGAGGACGGCGTGGAGCTCGGCCTGCTCGCCCCGGACCCGGGCGAGGGTGGCCAGGTCCAGGTCGACCTGGCCCCGCGGCAGCACGAGCCGCTGCGTCGGGAAGGTCCGAGCGAGGAGCAGCACGGAGCCGGCGGCGACGAGCTCTCGGTCGCCGTCGCTCCGGGCGTGGCTGAGGCGCCAGGCGATGGGCCCCGCCGGGCGGTCGAGGTCGATGCCGACCAGGGCCGCCACTCCATCCGGTACGGGGAAGAACGACAGGGGGTGACCGTCCCACTCGCCCCCGAGCTGGGGAGGGACGTCGCTGGCCCGGATCAGGACGACATCGCCCGGATACGGGGTGGCCGGCGTGACGGTGACCCGGACCCGCGGGTCGGCGCCGGTCGCGGTCGCGCCGACCAGGAGGCCCAGGAGCGCGCCCGCCAGCAGGCGAGCGCTCAGGCTCCCTAACAAGACCCCCGAGATGTTACCCTCGCGCTCGTGCGCGATCGCCACGCCGCTGGATGTTCCGCTTCGAGCGGCGGCTTGGCCGCCGCAACCCCGTCCCCGGGGGAGGGCCCGGAGGGGGCCGTCGCGGCCCCCTCCGGTTGAGCTCAGGCGACCCGTCACTCGCGGATCGGGCCGGGGGGCTGCTGGCGCAGGAAGCGCTCGATCTCCGCGACGAGGTCCTGCGCGCTCGGCAGCTCCCCGGCGGGCTGCTCCTCGGGCAGCTCTTCCTGGTCCTTGGCCTCGAGCTTCTTGACGTAGTTCGCGACCTTGCGGTTCTGCGCGAGGACCTCGGCGAGCTGCGCGTCGAACTGCGTGGCCGCCTCTTCCAGCTCCTGCACCTCGAGCGGCCCGTCGAAGAGGCGGTTGACTCGCTGGAGCAGGGCGAGCGTCGCGCGCGGGTTTTCGACCGCCGAGATGTAGTGAGGGACGTTGGCCCACAGGCTGGCGGTGGCGAAGCCCGCGGCCCGCGCACTCGAAGAGAGCACCCCGACGATCCCGGTCGGGCCCTCGTAGCGCGTCGGGCGCACCCCCAGCAGCGTGGCCAGCTCGGGGTCGGTCGCGAAGCCGCTGAGGCGGACCGGGCGCGTGTGAGGGACCTCCGCCAGGAGCGCGCCGAGCGTCAGGACGAGCCCGACCTCGAGCTCGCGCGCCAGGTCGAGGACCGTCTGGCAGTACGTCTTCCAGCGCAGGTGAGGCTCGATGCCGACCCCGACGAGGAGGTCCCGGGCGAGCGCCTCCCGCGCACAGAGGGAGAACTCCGTCTCGGGCCACAGGATCTCCCGCTCGGTGCTGCCCGCTTTGAACCGGACCTGGGGCCGCGTGAGCCCGAAGTGGTAGAACTCCTCGGGATCGAGGCTTGCGAGCGGCTGCCCATCCCAGGCCTGCCGGAGGAACCGGGCAGCGTTGGTCGCCGCCTCGGCCGCGTCGTTCCAGCCGGCGAACGCCATCAGGAGGATCGGGCGCCGCAGCCGCCGCGGTCGGTCGTGGTAGCTGAGATATCCCATCATTCTATGGTAACACGACCCCGCCGACCCGCCCCCAGAGCCCGGCCCGTCACATACCTGCGCGGGGTGTGGTTCGCGCGCTCACCCTTGACCACCCGGCCACTGAATGTTCCGCTTCGAGCGGCGGCTTTTGCCGCCGCAACGGTTCTCGGAGGGGGTGTTCCGACACCCCCTCCGACTAAGCTCAGCCGGTCTGGACGGGGTTCCGGGGATCCTGCTCCCACTCGTACCACGAGCCGGCGAAGTTGCGGGCCCGGGGGTAGCCGAGGAGCTTGGCGCCGAAGAGCCCGATCGACGCCGAGACTCCCGCGTTGCAGTACGTGATGACGTCTCGGTCCGGCGTGATTCCCGCTTCCTCGAAGAGCGCGCGGAGCTCGGGCTCCCGGCGCCAGACCTTGTGCTCTCCCTCCATGAGCCGCCCCACTGACAGGTTCACCGAGCCCGGGATCCGGCCGACCGCCCGATCGCCGCGGCCGATCTCACCCCGGTACTCGACGGGACTCCGGCAGTCGACGACCACGGTGGCGGGATCCTCGAGGCGCGCGCGCACTTCGTCCGCGGCCGCGCGCCACTCGGGCCGGACCCGCGCGGTGAAGCGGGCCGGCGGATGCCGTGGCACCGCCGCCGTGACCGGGCGGCCCTCGGCGACCCACTTGGTCCACCCGCCGTCGAGCACGCGAACGGCCGGGTGGCCGTAGTAGTTGAGCGCCCACCAGAGCCGGGGGGCGATGTGGCCGTTGTCGTCGTAGGCGATGACCGTGTGTTCGTCGCCGACGCCGAGGCGGCCCATGAGGGCGGCGAACTGGTCGGCCTGGGCCACCGTCATCTTGACCGGCGCCGAGACATCCACGATGTCCTGAAGCCAATCCACGAAGACGGCGCCGGGAATGTGCGCCGCCTCATACGCCTCGCGGCTGGCGGCGTACCAGGGCCGGGGCGCCGTGGGCGGCTTGATGGTGCCGCGGATGTCCACGATCCGGACGGCCGGATCGTCGACGTGCGCGGCCAGCCAGTCCGTCTCGGCCAGGAGCGAGTCGCGAACGGCACCCATGGGCGGATTGTAGCCCTGGTCGGGCAGCGGGTCCAGCACCGACCGGCGCTCGGTATATACTGAACTTCCCGGTCCGAACCCCCATGCAGAAGGAGGCGGCGATGGCTCAAGTCACGTTCAAGGGGACTCCGCTCACGCTCGCCGGGTCCGAGGTCAAGCCCGGGGACCCCGCGCCCGACTTCACCGCGGTCGACACGAGCCTTCAGCCCGTCCGGCTCAGCGACGCCCGGGGCAAGGTGGTCGTCCTGAGCGCGGTCCCGTCCCTCGACACGCCGGTCTGCGACACCGAGACGCGACGCTTCAACGAAGAAGCCGCCAAGCTGGGCGAGAACGTCCTCGTCTGGACCATCAGCATGGACCTTCCGTTCGCCCAGAAGCGCTGGTGCGGCGCCGCCGGGATCACGCGCGTGAAGACGCTGTCGGACTTCCGGGAACGGAGCTTCGGCCAGCAGTACGGCACCCTGATCAAGGAGGGCGCCCTGGCCGGTCTCGAGGCGCGCGCCGTGTTCGTGGTCGGCAAGGACGGCCGCGTCAAGCACGTCGAGTACGTCAAGGAGGTCACCACCGAGCCGAACTACGAGGCCGCCCTCGCCGCCGCCCGGGCCGCCGCCGGGGCCAATTGACGCTCTTACCACAGGGGAGGACGCCATGCGCACGATGACGAGGGGGCTCGGAGTGGCCCTGTGCGCCCTGACGCTCGGGGCGGCCGGCAGCCTGGAGGCGGCCCAGCTCAGCTGGTGGAGCCACTGGGCGGTGGAGGACTCCAAGAAGGCGGTGCTCTTCGAAGCCAAGCGCCGGTTCGAGGCCAGGCACCCCGGCCATACGGTGGAGATCACCTTCTACGAGAAGAAGAACATGTGGCCGGCCCTCCGGGCGGCCTTCACGGCCGGCTCGGGCTTCCCGGACGTCTTCTACTACGACCAGGACGTCCCGGAGTTCATCGGGGCCGGCTGGCTGGCGGATCTGAGCCAGGGAATCCGCTGGGAGAACATCGAGCCGTACGGAAAGGCGTTCTGGACGCGGCCGGGCCCGGCCGGGAAGGTCGGGACGTGGGCCATCCCGGTGGAGGCCGCGTCGGACGAGCTCTACTACAACAAGAAGCTCTTCCGCGAGCTGGGGATCACGGTGCCCGCGAACTTCGCCTTCACCCAGGACGCCTTCAAGGAGGTCGTGGGCAAGTGCGCCAAGGCGGTGGGCGCCGCCTTCGCCACCGGCGCCGCCGACCGGGAGTGGGCGGCCATGTACATCCCCGATGCGCTGCTCCTCTCCAAGCTCGGGTACGCCGACGTGAAGCGGCTCTTCGCCGGTGAGATCTCGTGGAAGGACCCGCGAGTGGTCGAGGTCTTCCGGTACTACAAGGAGCTCGTCGACCTCGGGGCCTACGCGAAGACGCTCACCAGCATGACGCTGGCCGAGGCTCACCGCTACTTCCACACGGAGCAGAAGGCCTGCATGTTCCCGGTCGGGTCCTGGTACACCGGGCGCGCCTTCGTCCCGCCCGACAAGGGCGGCCAGCCGAAGGACTTCGAGCTGGGTCTCCTGAACAACCCGCTCATGAAGGACGGCAAGGGACACGGCGAGAAGTTCCTCGGAGTCGCCGGCTCGCTGGCGGTGGCCGCCAAGAGCCCGAACCTGCCGCTGGCGATCGAGGTCGCCAACGCCTTCGCCGACGTCGAGATCGGGAACATGTGGATGGCCCGGACCGGGATCCAGACCGGCATCAAGACCGACCCGGCGCGGATCGACAGCCCGATCAAGTGGTACTTCGACGAGTTCGCCAGGGTGAACAAGACCACCCGGTGGGTGGACCTCACCGCCCAGGCCGTGAAGGCCATCATGAAGCCGGGGCTGTGGGAGGTCTACGTGGCCACGGTCAACCAGGGACTGCCGAACAAGCTGATCGGGGCCGACGAGGCCCTGGCCAAGCTCGAAGAGGCGCGCCTCAAGGGCAAGTAAGGCCGCGCCGTTGGCGCGCGCCGAGGCGCTTCCGCGGATCCTGCCCCGGACGGCCACCCGCCGTCCGGGGCCCCGCCGGCCCTGGAGGGCGATCGCCCTCTTCGTCGGCCCGACCCTGGCCCTCTACCTCGCCGTCGTCGTCTACCCGATCCTCGTCACCTTCTACAACAGCTTCCACACGCTGCGCATGGATCTCGGCATGCAGTACGAGTTCGTGGGGCTCGAGCATTTCCGCGAGATCCTCGGGAGCGACGAGGTCTTCTGGAAGGCGGCCGGGAACTCGCTGACCTGGGGCCTGGTCGCCCCGCTGATCGACATCCCGCTGGCGTTCGTCCTGGCCCTCACGCTCTACGCCCGGGTGCCGTTCGCCAAGTTCTTCCGCACGGTGTGGTTCACGCCGGTCCTGATGTCCTACCCGGTCGTCGGCGTCATCTGGCTCTGGGTCTACAACTACGACTGGGGAATGGCGAACCTCCTCCTGCGAGCGGTCGGGCTCGGGGCGTATGCCCAGGCCTGGCTGGCGAGCCCGGCCACCGCCCTCCCCGCCCTCATCCTGGTCACCACCTGGATGTTCGCCGGGTTCAACATGGTCGTCCTGCTCGCGGCCATCCACGCGATCCCGGTCGAGTACCTCGAGGCGGCGCGGGTGGACGGGGCGAGCGGCTGGCGGCGCACGCTTCACATCATCGTGCCGCTCGTCCGGCCGACGCTCGTGAATCTGGCCATCCTCGACTTCATCGGCAAGATGAAGCAGTTCGCGCTGGTCTGGGTCATGACCCGCGGGGGGCCGATGTGGGGCACGGAGACGGTCGCGACGTACGTGATCAAGCGGGCCTTCGAGTGGAAGACACTCGACCTCGGCTACCCCTCGGCGATCGCGGTCCTGTGGTTCGCCATCATCTTCGGGCTCTCCTACGGCCTGACCCGACTGCTCCAGCGCCGGGAGGCGCTGCAGTTTTGACGACATGAGACGGCTCCGGCGCTGGCTGCTGCTCGTTCCGGTTCTCGCCTACACGGCATTCTCGGCGGGACCCTATCTGTGGACCGCGGCGATGTCGCTCCGGACCACCGACGAGATCTACCGGAGCCACTACGGCCTGCCGATCCCGGCCCACTGGGAGAAGTACCACGCGGCCTGGACGCAGTTCGGCTACGCGACCTACTTCCGCAACAGCGCGATCGTGTCGGTCGCCTCCGTCCTGATGGTCACCGTGCTGGGCGCGATGGCCGGCTTCGCCTTCGGGCGCTCCCGCTACGCCTTCCCGCTCCGGGAGCCGCTCTTCCTCCTGATCTTCCTCTCGCTCATGTTCCCGCCCCAGATCATGCTGCTCGCGCTCTTCCAGATCCTGGTCCAGTACCGGCTCTTCAACACGCTGACCGGGCTCGTCCTCGTCTACGTGGCGACCGAGCTGCCGCTGACGATCTACCTCCTGCGGGCGTTCTTCGCCCAGATTCCGCAAGAGCTGGAGGAGGCGGCTCGGATCGACGGATGCGGCGACTGGACGATGTTCTGGCGGGTGATGTTCCCGATGGCCTTGCCGGCGGTGGCGACCACCGTGATCCTGAACTTCATCTACTTCTGGAACGAGTTCCTCTACGCGGTCGTGTTCATCACGCAGCAGAGGATCCGGACGCTCCCGCTGGCCATCCAGTTCCTGGTGAGCGACCAGTACTTCGACATCGGCATGCTGGCGACCGGGCTCATGATCGCCACGCTGCCGGTGCTGGCGCTCTACGTCTTCCTCTCCGAGTGGTTCGTGAAGGGCATGACCGCGGGGGCGATCAAGGGGTAGACCTTCCGAGGGCTGGCCGGCGTCGCGCCGCGCGCCGCCGAGCGTAGCCGAGGAGCGGCCTGAGGTGGCCGCGGCGCTCGAGCGCGCGCTGCGCGCGTATCTCGCCCGGGTCGGGCGGCGCGCTACCGGCCGTTCCTGTCGGCGGGCGGGTCCCCCGGGTGAGGGCTACTGCACCACCCGGGGCGGCTTCGGCTCGTGTGGGAAGCTCAGGATGTCGGTCGTGTTGCACTGGTGGTCGGCGACCACGAAGTGCCAGTCCTTGGGGTTGAGGGGGGCCGCCGAGGTGTCGACCTCCAGCTGGTACACGCCGTTCGGGAAGTTCGCCTTGAGGTCGCGCATCCGGCGGGGCGGGTCCATGGCGTAGGCGCGGCCGGTGGCGGCATTGAACGCGAGGACCTGGGGACCGAGGTCGTTGTTCGGGTCTGTGACCTCCGCCTTGACGAAGCTCACCTTGCCCTGCTTGGCGTCCCAGGGGAAGACCCCGGCTTTCTTGATCACCGGATCGTTGGCACGCGTCGGCTCCGCCACCAGCACGACGTTGACCTCGAGCGTCTTGCCGGTGTCCACCTTCACCGCGTTTGGCGAGTAGACGTAGCCGCTCGAGTACACGTGGAGGCCGTACTGTCCGCCGCTCGCCAGCTCGATGCGGAAGCGGCCGTCCTGGCCGACCAGGGCGCCCCGGTCCCAGACGTTGTTG
>DASYQW010000245.1 GCA_036005065.1 Candidatus Methylomirabilota bacterium
ACGGCTTGCTCCTGATGATCTTCATCATCTTTCTGCCGGCCGGGATCTACGGGAGTGCCCGTCAGTTCGTGGGCCGCCGCCCGGGGGCCGCTCGGGCACCGGCCTGAGTGACACCGGCCGGGTGGTCGCGGCGAGGCGCCCGTATTGACGCTCCCGGCCCGGTTGACGTAGGCTCGTGGAAACGTGAACGAAGCAGGCAACGGACTGGTCACGTCGCCCCTTCCCGGGCCCCCCAGGCTACCCTGACAGGAGGACGCGCGCATGGACGTCGCATCCGAACGGTGGCAACTCTCCCGCCGGCAGTTCCTGCGAACCCTGGCCGCTTCGGGCGCCATCGCGGCCGGTGACCTCGCGTGGTGGGAGGAGCCTTTCCTTTCCACCCGGAAGGCCTATGGCGCCACGCCGGTCCGGTTCCAGTTCAGCGTGCCCGAGCCGAAGCGCAACGCGCTGGTCGAATCCCTCGTGCAGCGCTTCAATCAGTCCCAGAAGGATTTCGAGGTCAAGGTCGAGTTCGTGCCGCAGGCTCAGGCCCGTCAGAAGCTCATCACGTCCATCACGGCTGGCAGTCCGCCGGACTGCTGCCAGGTGTGGGACAACTGGGTGGGCGAGTTCGAAGGCATGGGGGCGGTCGAGGATCTCACCGCCCAGGTCAAGGACTGGAAGCACTACCGAGACGTGCTCCCGATCGCCTGGGAGACGGTGACGGTGAAGGGGAAGATTCTCTCCTTCCCGTGGGTCGTCACCAACGACGCGATCTACTATCGGACCGACCGCCTCAAGGAGTACGGCCTCAAGGCGCCATCGGACGACTGGACCTGGGACGACTTCCTGACGCTGGCCAAGGGCTTCACCAAGGCGGACCGGAACCAGTACGGCTTCGGCATGCGCGGGCAGGGGACGTGGGCGGTCCTCTATGCCACCGAGTTCATGTACGGGAACGGCGCCCAGGTGCTCAAGGATGGCAAGGTCGTCATCAACGGGAAGGAGGCCGTCGAGGGCCTGGACTGGTACCTGGATCTCTTGCGCAAGCACAAGGTGACGCCGCCCAGCGTGCCCACCGACGGCTGGCGACAGATCGTGGAAGGGTTCGGCCGCGGCATCACGAATACCTATCTCCACAACTCCGGCTCCTCGGAGGAGCAGAAGGGGTTCGTGGGGCCCCAGAACTTCGCGACGGTGCCGCTCCCGATGGGGCCGACCAAGAAGCGCGCCTCCTTCTACTTCTCCGAGACGCTGACCGCCTTCAAGGCCGCCAAGAACCGGGAAGGGGCATGGCGGTTCATGACCTTCCTGATGGAGGATGAGCCGCACGCGATGTACTGCAAGACGCTCGGGCTCCTGCCCGCCCGCAAGACGGTCGCCGACCGGCCCGAGTTCGCCAAGGACCCGGCCCTGGCGGGCTTCGTCAAATCCTTCCCGTTCTCCATCGTGAGCCCCTACCTGGCCCACGCCGGATGGGGCGGGAAGCTCGACTCCGAGGGGGTCCCGCTCTTCCAGCAGGCGATGGTCGGAAAGATCTCCGCAAAGGAGTGCCTCGACAAGTTCGCCGAGGTGCTGACCAAGAACATGGCGTAGGTCATTTCGGGGAGGTCTCGGAAGCCCCCCCCGAGGCCCCCCCCGTCGTGGCGGCGGTGAAGCCGCCGCTCGGAGCACTCCTGGATGAACCACGCGCTCGGTGGCCGGCGCCGGTTACTCCGACACGTTCCTAGGTCTCGGAGGGGGGCTGTGCTCCCCTTCGAGACCTCCCCCCAGGACGCTTCGGCCAAGAGCGCGCGGCGGGATGACCCCAGAGACGGCGTGACGTGAGTTACCGTGACGCGACAATCGCCGCGCCGCTCGCGCGGCCTCTGGTCACTCGGCGGACGCGCGAGCTTCTGCTCGGGTACGCCTATCTGCTCCCCGTCGCGGTCTGCCTCGGCGGCACCGTCCTCGTCCCGATCCTGAAGGCCATCCACATGAGCCTGTACAACCACGTGCTCATCAAGCCGCAGGAGTACCGGTTCATCGGCCTCGGCAACTACGCGCGACTCCTCGGGGACGACGTCTTCTGGCTCACCCTCTGGAACTCGGCGTGGTGGGTCTTCGGCTCGGTGTCGCTCCAGTTTCTGGGCGGCTTCGCGGCCGCCCTCCTCCTCCACCAGGCCTTCGCCGGACGAGCGCTGGTGCGGACGGTCACGCTGCTGCCGTGGGTGATTCCCGGCGTGGTGGTGGCACTGGTCTGGGAGTACATCTACCAGCCGAACTACGGCATCCTGAACGACCTGCTCTTCCGACTCGGCTGGCTCCACGAGCGGGTGGCCTGGCTCTCCGACCCGCGCCTCGCCATGCCGGCCGTCATCATGACCAACATCTGGCGGGGCGTGCCCTTCTTCGCCATCATGCTGCTGGCCGGCCTCCAGGCCATTCCGGACGAGCTGTACGAGGCGGCCCGGGTCGACGGGGCGAGCGTCACCCAGCGCTTCTGGCACGTCACGCTCCCGCTCCTTCGACCCATCATCGTGGTGGCCACGGCGACGCGCATCATCTGGACGTTCAACTACGCCGACCTCATCTTCGTCATGACCAGCGGCGGGCCCGCCAACGCAACCCAGATCACCTCGACCTACACGCTACTTCAGGCCTACTCGAACCTCGACTTCGGGTACGCGGCGACGCTGTCGGTCGTGCTCCTGCTGATCATGCTGGCGTTCACCATCGCCTACCTCCGCGTCACGCGGGGCGTGGAATCCGTGGCATGACCGGCCGGCGGGCCGGCCGCGCCGACCTGGCCGAGCGCGTTCTGGGCGGCCCCGTCCTCTGGGGCGGGCTCGCTCTGCTCACGCTGTTCGCCATCGGCCCCTTCGTCTGGGTGTTCCTGAGCTCATTCAAGACGCGGGCCGAGCTGTACGCCACGCCGCTCGTCTACCTCCCGAAGCAGATCACCCTCGCCAACTACGTGGACGCCTGGACTTCCAGCCTCACACCCTTCAGCCGATTCTTCGCAAACAGCCTGTGGGTGTCGTCGGTCACGATGGTGGCGACGACGGTGATCTCGATCCTCGCCGGGTACGCCCTGGCCCGCTTCCGGTTCGTCGGACGGGATGTCTTCTTGCTCGTGTTCCTGGCGACCCAGATGTTTCCGGCCGTCCTCCTCATCGCCCCGCTTCTCTCGCAGTGGTATGCGCTCGGGCTCATCGACACCTACCAGGCGCTCATCTACTCGAATTTTTCCTTCACGGTGCCGTTTACCGTATGGATGCTGGTGGGCTACTTCGAGTCCATCCCGCGGGAGCTGGAGGAGAGCGCCATGATCGACGGCTGCGGTCGTCTCGGCGCTCTGCTCCGGATCGTCCTGCCGCTGGCGGCGCCGGGAGTGGCGGCGACCGCCATCTTCGCCTTCGTCTCGTCCTGGAGCGAGCTGCTCTTCGCGATCACCTTCACGACTCAGACCGAGATGCGGACGCTGTCGGCCGGACTGCTCTATATGGTCGGACAGTACGAGATCCAGTGGGGTCAGCTGTCGGCCGGCGTGATGATCAGCACAGTGCCGGTGGCAGTCCTGTTCACCTTCCTGCAGCGACACCTCATCCGCGGGCTCACGGCCGGCGCCCTCAAGGGCTAGCCGGACGGGCCCGGCAAGGAGGGCCCTATGAGAGAGGCCAGACATTGGCGCAGAGGAATGCTCCTGGTGGCCGCGACGGCGTTGGCTCTGGGCGCCGGGGTCGACCGCGGCGCGGCCCAGGGGCCGGTGACCATCTCGGTCATCGACGTGGCGGGTGACCTCTCGTCGGTGCGCGACATCATCGAGAACTTCAAGAAGGCCAACCCGCAGCGCGTCAAGGACGTGACCTATCAGCGGGCGCCGGCCCCCGAGCTGCCGGCCAAGATCAAGGCCCAGCAGGATGCCGGCCGGGTGGACATCAACCTGATCCTGACCGGGCAGGATGCCGGCTCGGTGCTGGTCCAGAACGGCCAGCTGGTCAAGCTGTTCCCGCAATACGACAAGCGGTTCCCGAAGGACGAGCTCACCGACGCGGCGAAGGTCCTGCAGGACGAGGGTGAAGGCTATCTCCTGCCCTCGGTCGTGTCCAACGGCGGCCCGGTCTTCATCTACAACCCGGGCAAGGTGAAGGAGCCGCCCAAGACCGCCGACGAGTTCAAGGCCTGGGTGAAGGCGAATCCCGGCAAGTTCATGTACGCCCGGCCCGCCAATTCGGGTCCCGGCCGGTCCATCCTGGCCGGCATGCCGTACATCCTGGGCGACAAGGATCCCAAGGATCCGGTCAAGGGCTGGGACAAGACCTGGGCCTTCCTGAAGGAGGTCGGCGAGTACGTCGAGTACTATCCGACCGGCACCGCGGTGACGCTCAAGGAGTTCGCCGAAGGGACGCGCTGGATCATCGCCGGGATCATGGAGTGGGACATGAAGCCGCGGGCCGAAGGGACGATTCCGCCGGACTCCCGGATCTTCATTCTGCCCAACACCCACTTCGTGATCGACGGGCATTACTGGGCGATCCCCAAGGGCGTGACGCCGGCCGAGCAGGAGGTCGTCCTCGACCTGATGAGCTTCATGCGGCGACCGGACCAGCAGGCGCTCACCTGGAAGGCCTTCATCGGGCCGTCCGTCAAGGCGGCGACCCTCGACAAGGCCCCGCCCGACCTCCAGAAGCTGGTGCGCGAGCACTGGCGGCCCGAGTACACGGACATGGAGAAGAAGTACAAGGTCGTGGCCCAGCTCCCGGTGAAGCCGCTCGTCGCGGCCATGGACCGGTGGGACAAGGAGGTCGGGGCCCAGCGGATCAAGAAGTT
>DASYQW010000246.1 GCA_036005065.1 Candidatus Methylomirabilota bacterium
CCCCACCATCCTGGAACAGAAGGTGCCGGGGGCGGAGGCGTTCGCGACGTACCGGAACCTCGTTCGCGCGTTCGCCGAGCCGGCGCCCGGTCCGGGAGGCCTCCGGCTGCCCCCGTCGCCGGACGCCCTGGCCCGGACCCCTTATCCGGAGTTCCATCCGTTGGGGATCGAACGACGGCGCGCAGACACGCTGCGTGCCGCAGCTTCCCGTGCCATCCGACTGGAAGAGGCCGTCGGGATGCCTCTCCCGCAGGCATACCGGCGGATCCAGGCGTTCCCCGGCGTGGGGCCGTGGAGCGCCGCGAAGGTGGCCCTGGTGGCGCTCGGCGACGCCGATGCGGTTCCGCCCGGCGACTACCACTTCCCCCACATGGTGGCGTGGGCGTTCACCGGCCGGCCCCGGGGGACCGACGAGCAGATGCTCGAACTCCTGGAGCCCTTCGCTGGCCATCGGGGGCGCGTCCTTCGGCTGTTGCTTGCGGCCGGCGTGAGCCCGCCGCGGTACGGGCCGCGCATGTCGCTTCGCTCGATCGAACGCATCTGAGCGCGAATCGGAGCAAGCGGCCAGGCTGCGACCCAGGAGCCGGTACCATCCGGGCATGAGCCTGCTGGAAGCCGCCGGCCTGTCCGTGGAAGCCGGGGGCGCGACGATCCTCGAGGACCTGTCCTTCTCCCTCCGGGCGGGGGACAAGGTCGGCGTGGTCGGGAGGAACGGAGCCGGAAAGACCAGCCTGCTCCGGGTCCTGGCCGGGGAGGCCCAAGCCGTTCGAGGGACCGTGACCCGACGAGGAGCGCTGGGCTATCTGCGCCAGGACCCCCGACAGCATCGCGCCGACCAGGAGCACACGGCCGTCGTTCACGTGCTGGAGGCCCGAGGGCTCCAAGCGATGGCCGAGAAGTTGGAGAAGCTCCGGCTGACCCTCGAGGTCCGGCCCACCGACGCCGCCGTGGGTAGGTTCGCCCGGCTGGAGGAGCGGTACCGCGCGGCGGGCGGCTACTCGGGCGAAGCCGAGGCTCGCCGGATCGTCCGGGGGCTCGGACTGTCCCAGGACCGGCTGACCCTCCCCGTCGCGGCCCTATCCGGAGGGGAGCGGCGGCGACTCGAGCTCGCGCGGATCCTGTTCGCCGGCTCGGACGTCCTGCTCCTGGACGAGCCCACCAATCACCTCGACAGCGACGCGAAAGTATGGCTGATGAGCTTCCTGGCCGGCTACCCGGGCGCGGTGATGGTGGTGAGCCACGACATCAAGTTGTTGGACGCCGCCATCGGCCGGGTCCTGCACCTTGATCGCGACGGGGTCGTGATCTATCGAGGGACCTACTCGGAGTATCGGGAAGCGAGGCGGCTCGACGAGCTCCGTCTCACAGCGCTCGCCGACCGACAGAACGCCGAGATCAAGCGGCTGAAGACGCTGGCCGACTCGATGCGGGGCCAGACCGAGAAGCGGGCCCGGAAGGCCAAGACCCTCGACACCAGGGTGCATCACCTGGCCGCCCGGGCCGTGGCGGCTCCGGCGAAGCAGCGGCGCGTCCGCTACCGGTTCCCCGAGCCGCCGCACTGCGGCCGGCTGGTGCTCGAGGCCTCGGATGTCACGAAGGGCTACGGCGGGGCCCCGGTGTTCGAGAACGCCACC
>DASYQW010000247.1 GCA_036005065.1 Candidatus Methylomirabilota bacterium
GGCATCGTGCCCGGCGGCGGCGTGGCGCTGTTGCGGGCGGCCCGGGCGCTGGACGGTCTCAAGCTGTCGGGGGACGAGGCGACCGGCGCCAACATCGTGCGGCGCGCGCTGGAGGAGCCGATCCGGCAGATCGTGGAGAACACCGGCCTCGAGGGCTCGGTGGTGGTCGAGAAGGTGAAGGCCGCCAAGGAGGCCAGCTACGGCTTCGACGCCGAGTCCAACGAGTACGTGGACATGCTGCAGGCCGGGATCATCGACCCGACCAAGGTCGAGCGCATCGCGCTGCAGAACGCGGCGTCCATCGCGTCGCTGCTGCTGACCACCGAGGCGCTCATCACCGACATTCCGGAAGAGGAGAAGAAGGCCGCGCCGCCCATGCCGCATGGGGGCGACTTCTAGGCGTCCCGCCGGGCGCCGAGCCGACGGCCTCCGGGGGTTTCCCCCCGGGGGCCGTCGTGCGTTCAGCGCCGATCGCCGATTTCCGGCTTGCGCCCGCGCTGACGGCGTTGGTATGCTAAGTCACTTTGGTCATGCGCGGGCCCGCGGGCCCGCGTCTCGCGAGAGGAGGTGAGTGCGCTGCATCTCTACGATGTGATGGTGATCATCGATCCGCGTCTGACCGAGGAAGAAGTCGCCCAGCTGACGAGCCGGCTCCAGGAGTCCGTGAGCGGGCTCGGGGGTGAGGCCGTGTCGACGGAGAACTGGGGCAAGCGGCGGCTCGCGTTCGAGATCGCGAAGCAGCGAGAGGGTACGTACGTCCTGCTCCAAACGCGAGCGGAGCCATCGGTCATGCGTGAGTACGAGCGGCAGCTCAGGCTCAACGAGTCCGTCCTCCGTTTCATGACGATCCGGGTGGTGGAGCGGCGCCGGAAGGTCGGGGCCGAGCCCCCCGCCGAGACGGCACCCAGTCCGGAGGCGACGGTCGAGGAGGTCGGTTGATGGCGAGCCTGAACAAGGTCTTTCTGATCGGGAACCTCACCCGCCCGCCCGAGCTCCGATACACCCCGAGCGGGACCGCCGTCTCCGACCTGCGCCTGGCGGTGAATCGCTCCTACACGACCCAGGGCGGCGACCGTCGCGAGGAGACGTACTTCCTGACCGTCGTCGTCTGGGGGAAGCAGGCCGAGGCCTCGGCGCAGTACCTCGACAAGGGCAGCCCGGTGCTCGTCGAAGGGCGCCTCCAGACGCGCGAGTGGGAGGGCAAGGACGGCCAGCGGCGCAATGTCGTGGAGGTCGTGGCGGACCGACTGCAGTTCCTGGGGCGCCCGAAGGCGGCGGCGCCCGGGGCCGAGAGCGAGTCCTTCGAGGAGCCGGCGGGCCAGGCGGACGAGGTTCCCTTTTGAGGCCGAGGGCCGCCGGGTGGCGCCGGCCGGGTCGATCGGGAGCGCGTGAGGAGGCCAGGACGTGGTGAAGCCCGTGAAGCGGCGCCGGTTCGGCCGGCGGAAGATCTGCAAGTTTTGTGCGGATAAGATCGGCATCGTCGACTACAAGGACATCAAGCGGCTCCGCACCTTCATCACCGAACGCGGAAAGATCATCCCGCGGCGTATCTCCGGGAGCTGCGCCCGACATCAGCGCCAGCTGACCTCGGGCCTGAAGCGCGTTCGGACGATGGCCCTCATCCCGTTCGCCGCGGAGTAGGGACGGCATGGCCGCTGGCCAGGGGACGCGACAGGTCGTCCTTCTGGGTACCGGCCTGGGGCTCGCGCTCCTGCTGCTCGGAGTGACGGAAGCGCGGCTGGGACTCGGCGGGGCCACCGCCCTGGTGAGCCTGATCCCGGTGGCGCTGGCCTTCGCTCTGGGGGGTCCGGTGGCGGGCGGCCTGGCGGCGCTGCTGGGGGTGGTCGGAGCGGCGGCGCTCATCGGCGGTCCGGCGGCGGCCGTCCTGGCGCTCCGGCACGCTTTTCCCGGACTGATCCTCGGCCTGACCCTGAGTCGGCGATTCCCCTTGTCCGTGACCCTCATGCTCGTCGCCGGCGCCAGCCTCGTCGGGCTCACGGCTCTCGTCTGGACGTACCTGCCGGCCGGCACCGCCATTCTCCCCTTGCTCGGTCGGCGGGTCGACGCGCACGTCGCCGAGCTCGAGCGCGTTCCGAGCTGGCTCGGGCTGGCCGGCGATCCCGCCTGGGTCGCCGAGTCGGCCCGGCTCCTGTCCGACACCATGCGGATCGCGGGACCCGGCCTCATCCTGGTCGGGTTGCTGGTCGTCGCCCTCACCAACTACCTCGGCGCGCGGCTCTGCCTCCGCGGTCGGGGCTTCCGCCCGTTCGCCGAGGAGGCCGTGCCAGACCACCTCGTGTGGGCCGTCATCGGGGGGGGCTTCCTGCTCGTCTCCCAGCATGATCCCTTCGTCCCGGCCGGCCTGAACATCCTCATCGTCCTGGCGCCGCTCTATGCGATCCAGGGGCTGGCGATCCTTCGCCACTTCTTTCAGAAGGCCCGGATCTCCCGGCCTCTGCAGGGTGTCAGCTTCGGGCTGTTCGCCGTGCAGCCGCTCCTGCTGATCGCGGCCGCCTGCCTCGGCCTCTCCGATCTGTGGGTCGACTTTCGAAGGATTCGCCGGGCGGCCACGCCCGCCTGAGCGCCGTGCCGATACCCTCTGACCGCCTAGGAGCCTGTCGGAGTAAACCCGACCCGGCGCCGACCCCGGAGCGCGCGGTACCATCGAGGAATGCTCCGAGCGGCGGCTTCGCCGCCGCCACGACCGGGGGGGCATCGGGGGGGTCTTCCGAGACCCCCCGAAATGACCGAGGAGTGAGCGAGCCATGAAGATCATCCTGATGGAAGATGTCCCCGCGCTCGGGCACCGGGGGGAGATACGAGAGGTGGCCACCGGCTACGCCCGGAACTTCCTGCTGCCCAAGAAGCTGGCGGTGCCGGCCACGCCGGCCAACCTCGAGAACCTGGAGCAGCTCAAGCGCCAGCGGCAGCGCGCCGACCACCACGCGCGGGAGGAGGCCCAAGGCGCCGCCGAGCGGATCGGCCGCCTCTCTCTCAGCGTGGCGACCCGTGCCTCCGAGGATGGGCGGCTCTACGGATCGGTGTCCGCTCAGGACATCGTCGAGTTCCTGGAGCGCCACCAGATCCCGGTCGAGAAGCGCCGGGTCGTCCTGGACGAGCCGATCAAGGCGCTCGGCGACTACCGCGTGCCCATCCGCCTCCACCAGGACGTGACGGCAGAGCTGGCCGTGACCGTCACCCGCGAGTAACCCCGTCCGCGGCCGCCTCATGGCCACGCTCGTCGAGCTGCCCGGCAAGGTCCCCCCGCACAACCTCGAGGCCGAGCGCGCGGTCCTCGGCGCCATCCTTCTCGAGCCGGCGGTGCTGCCGCGAGCCATCGAGCTCCTGGGACCCGACGAGTTCTACAAGGACGGGCACCGGAAGATCTACGCGGCCATGGTTCGGCTGTTCGACCGAAGCGAGCCGGCCGACGTCCTCACCGTCTCGGAGGAGCTCCGGCGGGCCGGGGAGCTCGAGGAGGTCGGCGGGCAAGCCGCGCTGGCGACCCTCATGGAGGAGGCCACCGTCGCCACCCAGTTCTCCTCCTATGCCCAGATCGTCCGCGACAAGGCCCAGCTCCGGGAGCTGATCCGCGTGGCGCGCGAGATGACCGAGCAGGGATTCGAGGAGACGGAAGACGTCCAGAGCCTGCTCGACCGCGCCGAGCAGATGCTCTTCCGCATCGCCGAGCGGCGGCTCCACAAGGCCGCCATCCCCGTCCGCGACGTCCTGGGGCCGGCGATCCGGCACATCGAGACGCTCTACCATCGCAAGGAGGACATCACCGGCCTCCCGACCGGCTTCAAGGACCTCGACAAACTGACCGCCGGCTTCCAGCGGTCGGACTTCATCATCATCGCCGGCCGCCCCTCCATGGGGAAGACGGCCTTCGCCCTGAACATCGCCCAGCACGTGGCCGTCAAGCTGCGCCGTCCGATCCTCTTCTTCAGCCTGGAAATGTCGAAGGAGCAGCTGGTGCAGCGGCTCATCTGCGCCGAGGCGCGGGTCGACTCCCACCTCGTCCGGACCGGTCACCTCACGGATCCCCACTGGAGGCGCATCGTCGGGGCCGGCGGTCAGCTGGCGGAAGCGCCCCTCCTCATCGACGACACCGCGAACCTGTCGGTGCTCGAAGCGCGGGCCAAGGCGCGGCGCGTGCGGGCGGAGCACGGGCTCGAGCTGGTGGTGATCGACTACCTCCAGCTCATGCAAGGCCGCTGGCGGGCCGAGAACCGCCAGCAGGAGATCTCGGAGATCTCGCGGTCGCTCAAGGCCCTGGCCAAGGAGCTGGAGGTGCCGGTCATCGCGCTCTCGCAGCTGTCGCGGGCCATCGAGGCCCGCGGGGAGTCCTCGCCGCGGCTGAGCGACCTTCGGGAATCGGGGGCCCTCGAGCAGGATGCCGACGTCATCATCTTCTTGCACCGATCCGGGCTCTACAAGGAGAATGCGGCGGAGGCCGAGCGAAACCTGACCGACGTCATCATCGGCAAGCAGCGGAATGGTCCGACCGACAAGATCCCGCTCGTCTTCAAGCCGGAGTACACCCGGTTCGAGGAGATGACCCCCCGCGAGCAGCTCTGACGGCCGCGTCCCG